>JAMOMM010000231.1 GCA_027067085.1 Hyphomicrobiales bacterium | reverse complement strand
CAGTTTGTCGGTAACAACGTTTAGGCGCGAACCTTTTGGTGGGGTTTTGAGTTCTGGATCAACCTTGCGAGGCGCATCATTCAAATCTTTTTCAAATGCTGCAAACGCTGGTGATGATAATCCAAAAAACGGAGAGAAAGAAGACACGGCAAAGCCAATGCCTACGGTCATCAAAAGACGCGCAGGTAACGTGCTGGCAAAACGAGTTTTTCCGTTTTTCCGCTTCACATTATCCCCTCAAGGTTTGCAAGATCCTAGCGTCCGTCAGGCAGACTTGATGACCTTTTTATTTTGTTAATTACTTTTAGAGCCTTACGGGCAAATCACAAAGCACAATTGCAGGTAAATTTAAGGTTTTTTTAGGACTTTAATTGTTGGTTGTAAAATCTAAATGATTCGTAGGTGTTTTTATTGCTTCATGATATGCAAAAAGCCATCGATTAAACTGCTATTTGAAACTTTAAAAGGATTTGGACGTGGCGCTAAAAGTTAGGTTTGCAGCCGAAAAACTGCAAAAATCAGGCACTCTTGTATTGCTCATCGCAGAAGGCGGCAAGTGGGGTACGTTTACAAAAGCCGTTGACAAAGAAACCGGCGGCCAATTAACCCGTGCGGCAAAATCTGCTGACTTTACAGGTAAGCGCGATAAGTCGGTCGAAATTACGGCTCCACAAAACACCGATCTAAAGAAAATAATTCTTTTTGGCGTAGGCGAAACAGCAAAGCTTGATTCTTACCAGTGCGAATTGATCGGTGGGGCAATCGCTGGAAAGATGTCGGATTCAAAAACATCGTCCGCTTCCATTGCTTCTGATTTAGTCGGCAAGTGTGATTTATCGCCAGCTGATGTTGCTGCATATGTTGGTTCTGGCGCGTGTTTGCGTACCTATGATTTTGTTCAATACAAAACCAAAGACGTAACAGCAAAAAAGGACAAATTCTCTAGCCTTTCCGTTTTAACAAGCGCTGCCACAACCGCACGAAAAGCTTATGCTGATTTAGAAGCCATTGCTGCAGGCGTACATATGGCGCGTGATTTGGTCAATGAACCTGCAAATATTCTGACCCCGCCAGAATTTGCTGCCCGCGCAAAGGCGCTCACAAAATTGGGCGTTAAGGTCCAAGTTTTATCAGAAAAGCAAATGGAAAAACTTGGTATGGGCTCTTTGCTCAGTGTTGGGCACGGATCAAACTATCCTTCAAGTTTGGCGATTATGCAATGGGAAGGCGGCCCCAAAACGCAAAAACCAATCGCATTTGTTGGCAAAGGCGTAACGTTTGATACGGGCGGCATTTCGCTTAAACCAGGTGCAAATATGTGGGATATGAAAGGTGATATGGGCGGTGCCGCGTGTGTTACTGGCTTGATGGCCGCCATTGCAGGACGCAAAGCCAAAGCAAATGTTGTCGGTGTCATCGGTCTGGTTGAAAACATGCCAGATGCCGCTGCAACACGTCCCGGTGATGTGGTGACTTCAATGTCTGGCCAAACCATTGCCGTGCTAAATACCGATGCCGAAGGCCGTTTGGTTTTGGCCGATGCTCTTTGGTATACCCAAAAGAAATTCAAGCCTCAGTTCATGATAAACTTAGCAACACTTACGGGTGCGATTTTGGTTGCTCTTGGTTCTGAGTATGCTGGTTTGTTTTCAAATAACGATGAATTAAGCGAGCGATTACATGAGCTTGGAAACAAAACAGGCGAAAAAGTGTGGCGCCTTCCACTCGCAAAAGAATACGACAAACTGATCGATTCAGATATTGCTGATATGAAGAATATCGGCGGTCGATTTGCCGGTTCAATCACAGCTGGTCAATTCTTGCAACGCCATGTCAACGACACGCCTTGGGCTCATTTGGACATTGCTGGCACCGCTATGGGAAGCCCAAAAACGGCAATCAATACAAGCTGGTCTTCGGGCTGGGGCGTTCGATTGTTGGACCGTTTGGTGGCCGAACATTACGAAAAGTAAGCATTACTAGTAGCGCAACAAAAAACCCGAGGAGTACATTCTCGGGTTTTTTATTTGAATAAAACTTAGCCGTATTACGGCTTTTTCACTGGCGGCAAGGGGGTGGATTTCCCATCGGATATCTTTGCTTTGGCCGCAGGTGTTTTTGCCATTGGTTTTTTATCAGTTTTTAAAGCCGATTTAGCAGATTTTGCTGATTTTTTGGTTTCTACCACCACAGGTGCAGCACTGGTTGCCTTCGTAGCGTTTGCCTTTGCGGCGGCCGCAGCCTTTGCAGCCTTTGCAGCCTTGGCGCGTTCGCGCTCAATTTTGCGCCACTTAGCAACGTTAGCCACATGGCCTTTATGGGTCTTTGCAAAGGCATGTCCGCCAGTGCCATCGGCTACAAAAAACAAATCATCAGTTTGTGCTGGGTTTAAAACCGCAGCAATAGCTGCCGCACCAGGGTTGGAAATCGGTGTGGGTGGCAACCCGTCAATCTGGTAGGTATTATATGCTGTTTTCTG
>JAMOMM010000230.1 GCA_027067085.1 Hyphomicrobiales bacterium | reverse complement strand
TGAATACAGACCATCGGTGAATTTACCAACGAGGAAAATGGGCGTGAACATGGCAACCGCTGCTAGTTTAAGCAAAATGCCTGTCGTGGTTTTTGAGAACATGAAAATTCCTGATTGGTATTGCCTGATCGGTATTGTCAGGTGTGTATTACCTTGGATCCTGACCCTAGTTTGTACTATTTGATGATGTGAAAATACGGCTAGTTTTACGATGGCACTAGTCTCTTTCTCGTATCCCTGCTATGCAAATATGAATGCAACCATATTGATGTAGGTAAATATGAATTGGGATGATTTGAGAGTGTTTGATGCTGCAGCGCGTATGCACGGGTTGACAGCGGCATCGCGAGTGTTGGGTTTAAGTCAGCCACAAATGAGCCGACGATTGCGGGCATTTGAGGATAAAATGGGCGCTCGGTTGTTTGATCGCACGCCCAATGGCCTGATGATTACGCCTGCAGGGGAGAAATTGCTGCCCTTGGCTCAGCAAATGCGTTTGGTAGCTGAAGGTGTAGAACGGGTGAAACCTGAATTGGCACAAAGCCAACGGCGAGTGCTGCGAATTTCACTTGATGAGGTGCGGGAACATTTTATTACAGTTCATCTGAAGGAATTGATGGCCGATATTGGCGATGCTGAAATTGAGTTGTTTTGTGGTCAGATGCACTTGAACCATGCTTCGCGTGAGACTGAAATTCAGTTGCGATCTTGCTTGCCAGAATCTGAAACCCTTATTGCGCGCAAAATGGGTGAAACGGTTTATGGGGTTTATGTTTCAAAAAACTATCAATCACGTGATGATGCTGCCCCTGCTGACGATCCAAATTGGATTGGATTTTCGGCTGATCGGCTGTGGTATCCAGAATTGAAACAATGGATGGATCGAACTCTTAAATATGCGCCAGCTATGAGATTTAACACTATCCCTGCACAATTAAACGCTGCGCGATCTGGTGTCGGATTTGCCGTTTTGCCGCGATTTTTGGCCGATCCTGTTCGTGATCTTGTGCGAGTTGATGAATTTGGCGATGTCTACAGCGCATCTGAGCATCTCATTGTGCACAGAGACCTGCTGAGAGAACCTGTAGTGCGCCGTGCAGTGGATGCAATTGCAGCTTTATATAAGAAGTATCAACCTGCTTTTGGTGGCGTAACTATTTGATATTTAAGCGTTTTATCTAATCGGTAAGTCGTTCCTTACCGATGAGGGTGCTTTTTAGATTGCTAAAGCTTGTGTCTTTATTGCGTTTATTTAGAGTACTAAGAGGTGACTCGTTTAGTAAAAACAATAGGGAATTGGGATGTTTAAGAAGTATTTTGTTATAGGCGCGGTGATTAGTGTTGGTATAGGCGGTTTTATGGGATTTACCGCACAAAGTCAGGCACAAGATGGTGAGCAAGCTAAAGCCTTAGCGTTGGTTAAAAGCTTGTACTTGGACCACCTTGGACCAAAACTTGACCAAGCCAACGTATTTGGCAACAAAGCAAAACTGCGGAAATATTTTGAAGATGGATTGGCCGATAATATGGATGGTGAAAAGCTTGGTTTTGATCCATTGATAGATGGGCAAGACGCAGAGATTACGGAATTAAAGATTTATCCTGATCCTGAATTACCTGCTTTGCGCGGTGCTTACTTTGTTGTCATTAGTTTTAAGAATTTTGGCCAACCCGTAAAGCTTACCGCGTCTGTTCGAATGTTGCTTAATGAGGGGCGTCAACTGCAAATCTTGGACCTTGAGGGCAAAGATTGGTCTCTCTCGAAAATGGTTGCAGAAACAACGAAATAAATTGACGTTTACGTTCAAGTCAAAAAGAAGGCCAGATAGTGTTTTGTATAAATACAGAACGCTGATCTGGCCCAAGTCTAGGGAGGAAACGCCCAGAAGGGCATTTAGGCGGCGGCAGAACCGCGCGCCATGAATTTAATATAGTGACGCACTGCAACATTTGCAATATCTAATATACAAATGCGACATCTTGCCAGCGAAAATTAACTAATTTGATGCTAAATGCTGTTAATAACACTCTGTAAAATAACAGTTTTTCGAAAATGTGACTTTCGTGCAGTGCAAGAATTAAGTTTTAGTAATCTATGAAGTCCTTGTTTATATTAGATAAAACTAATATTGCAGTGCACAATAACTTGCCGATTGCGAAAAATCTATTTGGCAACGACTTTATTTTGTTCCATGTCGCAACAATTGGATTCCCTTTACAGAAATCATCGGGTTTGCTTGACAAACCCTGCTTGATTCAAGCAAGTGAATGCTTGAATCAAATAAACGCGGCACGCACAGCATGGACAAAAAATTACAAGATGAATTGAGCAACTTTGCTTTAGAGATGGCAAAAGCTTCAGAAAAACAGACTTTGGCGCATTTTCGCGAACCTGTCGTGATCGATAATAAGGTGGATGAGGGATTTGATCCCGTTACCGAAGGTGACAAAGGGGCCGAACGCATTATGAGGGCGATGATTGAGGAAAAATAT
>JAMOMM010000229.1 GCA_027067085.1 Hyphomicrobiales bacterium | reverse complement strand
CCTATCGATCAGGTTGATCCCGCAAACTGGCGTTCTAGCGTTGGCTCGCTTTTGCAGGACGCAACATTATTCCACGGCGATATTCGCAGCAACATTTGTTTAAATGCACCAGATGCGAGCGATGAGCAATTACTTTATGCGCTCAATATTTCAGGCGCACTTGATTGGTTACGTACGCTGCCGCAAGGCCTAGATACTGTTATCGGCGAGCGCGGGGCGGGGCTTTCAGGAGGGCAAAAGCAAACCTTGTGTTTAGCACGTGCCTTTGTGCGCAAACCCAATGTCATTCTCCTTGATGAACCAACCAGCAATATGGATGGTGTGACCGAAAAGGCATTTATCACCCGCCTTGGCCAGAACATGAAAGATAAAACCCTTGTCCTCATTACTCATAAGCCATCGCTTTTAGCCTTGGTTGACCGATTGATCGTGATGGAGCGTGGAAAGGTTTTACTGGATGGCCCCAAGCAAGACGTTTTAAACCAACTCAAGCACATTACTGCGGAGCGCCAAAAGGTGCAAAGCCAAAGGAAAGCAGCATGAGTGACGCAGCAAAACTTCAAGAAAAACTCCAAAAAGCGCTGTCGCAAGGCCAAGCCGAAAATCAAACCTCAAATCAAGCTCAAGTAAATCTTGAGGCAAATGCTGAGGTGAAACCATCTGCTAAGGTAAAACCAGTTAAAACTGTTAGTGGTATGCCAACATCTGTAAGCGCCGACCTGATGGCACCGCCATCAAGTTCAGCACGGATTATGTCATTAAGTATTGTGGTGACGGTACTTGGTGCTATTGCATGGTCAAGTCATGCCATTGTTGAAGAAGTAACAGTTGGCCAAGGCCGCGTCGTGCCAGCTGGCAAAGTGCAAGTGGTGCAAAACCTTGAGGGCGGCATTATTAGGCGCATCACCATAAAGCCAGGTGCTATGGTACATAAAGGCCAATTGCTGTTAAAAATCGACCCAACAGGGTTTGATTCAAAGCTTAAAGAACGGCGAGAGCAAATTGCAGGACTATCTGCGCGTATTTTGCGCTATCAAAGCCAACTGGGTAAAATACCATTGAAGTATAGTGTTGATTTTATAAAGGCATATCCAAAACTGGTTAGTCAAAATAAAAAACTTTACGTATCTCGCTTGGCTGAAATAAAATCTGCACTTGCAGCTATTGATGCCAAATCAGCGCAAAAATCTCAAGAAATTCGCGAAACAAAAGCCAAACAAGCCAGTTTGGAAAAAGCCCTTGATATTGCCAACAAAGAGCTTGGTATTATCGCACGGCTGGCCCGCGATAATGTGGTTTCAAAATCTGAACACTTGGCATCACAAGCTAAAGTCAATGATCTAGAAGGGCAAATTGAAGCGATGCTTCTGGCGTTACCTCGGTTAAATTCGGGCTTAACAGAACTTACCAGCTTAAAATCAGAGAAATTAAACAACTACAACTCAGACATTTTGGCCAAGCTCAACGAAAGTCAGATCAAAATTTCTGCTCTTAAAAAATCTATCGAAGGTGATGCGGACCGAGTCAAACGTACCGAAGTAAAATCACCCGTCGATGGCATTGTTAAAGCACTTTACACCAACACCATTGGACAGGTGGTTAAACCGGGCGCTGACTTGGTTGAGATTATGCCGCAAAATGACAGCTTGCTGATTGAAGCGCGCATCCGCCCACAAGACATTGCATTTTTGCACGTGGGACAAAAGGCCATCGTCAAGCTGACCGCCTATGATTATGCGCTCTATGGTTCGCTTGAAGGCAAACTTGAGCGCATTGGCGTTGATAGCGTTACCGATGATAAGGGAGAGACCTATTACCTTATTGATGTGCGTACCAACCAAACATACTTACAGCGCAAATCTGAAAAACTGCCCATTATTCCTGGCATGGTGGCGCAAGTTGATGTGCTTACGGGTGAAAAAACCATCTTCAACTATATGACAAAACCATTGCACCGCATGGCCAACGAAGCCCTGCGCGAGCGCTAAGCGCTGCACTAGAGCGTTTCATGTTTTGTTTGAATCACAAACACTGCATGAAACGCAAGATTATCAATACCTTAAGCTGGTCGCTCTGGTTCAATTTAAACCAGACCGACTCTGGGCTTATTTGTTTACTTAACCATTGATGTCATAAGCAGCAATGGCAGCCAAATTGGTAAGTTCTGAGGCAGACGCTGTGCGCGGTGCAATTTGAACTGGTTTTTCCAGACCCGTCAGCAGCGGGCCAAGCACTGTAATACCGCCCAATTCTTGCAACATTTTCGTTGAAATACTGGCAGAGTGAGCTGCTGGCATTACCAATACATTGGCAGGCGCTGACAAACGACAAAACGGATACGAGGCCATGGCTTTTTTCGATAAAGCAACATCGGCAGACATTTCACCATCATATTCAAAATCAACACCGCGGCGATCAAGTTCTGCTACAGCCTCGCGTGAATTTTTAACCCGCTCACCTTCTGGATGGCCAAAGGTTGAATAAGATAAGAATGCAACGCGCGGCGTATGGCCCATTCT
>JAMOMM010000228.1 GCA_027067085.1 Hyphomicrobiales bacterium | reverse complement strand
TGTTTGCTTGCATTAATAGGTTTCTTTCAAAAAAGTTACATGCCAATTTTACACTCAGAAAAGATAAATTCATCATACCGTGACAGTCACCTAGAGGCAAAGCCTGCGGCACACAATTATGCTGCCCCCGTTTTGGACCTGTCCCGCTTTAGTGCCGCTCCATGAACTCATTTAAGCAGCTCTTCTTACAAAAGCCAATGGACTTTTCCAACCTAATGCCGAGTGCCTGCGGCGAGGATTGTAGAAGCCGTTGATGTATTCAAAGATAATATTTTCATCAAGAGATGCATAAGGATTGAATTCATTGGCATCAAAAGGATAAACCATTTCCGACAACCCAGCCTCCTTTATGCCCTTTCTAATAGCACTGCGTGTTTCATTAACCATTTTTTCCAGTTCACCGTGATTTCCTGCATAAAAACCAGCGTTGAGACCTCGAATAAACATTGCCCTTCCAACTCCAAGTAACTCATACAAATCAAGTTTGGCTTCAGGGGCGAGTGCTGTCTTGTCTTCTTTACTAAGCCAATCAAAATCTGGGTGAACATCAAAATTACCCGTCATGCGGGCATTATTTACCCACAAAGCTAATTCTGGTTGTTTTTCAACATCCACATTCATCGGGAAATGTTTTAGCCCGAGAGCGATATTTTCATCAATTGTAATACCAAAAACGTGCGAATCACTATCAAGGTACCCAATATGTGAGCTTTGGCTTGTGGTATTCAATTTCGAAATGTCGTGACCATTAAACAGGACCTGCCCTTTCGCAATCGGCTGGAGGCCAATTACCACCTTGGCCAACATATCCAGTTCGTCCGAGTTGTCACCACTGACATACACAACATCTGATTGTTTGAGTTCCATGCTAATATCAATGATCTCAGCACCTGTCTTCTTATTAAAGCCAGATACTCCAGACAACACCAGATCGCTACCTTCTTGTTTGACACCTAGAGTTACATCTAAGGCTTCCCCATCCGTCTGGCTTTTAAAAACTGTGTCATCTGAGTTAAACGGCTCAATGATTTGGAAATATTTTTGTGCATTTTCCGCAGTCTCTTGATAATAAGCCAGCACTTCTTTCCACGGAGAGGTCAGGTCTTTGTATGCCGCCGATCAAAAAGAAAAGAAACGGCGTGACCTGATTAATAAAATTATTCAAGAATTTGACAAAGTTTTTCTTTATATGCACTTTGAGGCGATTTGTGTATAACACGTTTAGCCAGTCAGAATAATTGGACAAAGTATACGCCATCGCGCCTGACGATCTTATAGTGCTGAGGCCATTCATTGAGTCAGAAATTCTGTTCGATAATTTCCTATTTTCTGCAACTGTTTTACGATGAAGTAGGTTCACCTGTTTTTGAAGCTTTGGTATAATATATGCTTGTATTGGAATGGCTGCAATTGAGGCTAGACCCAACCAGACGTTTTGGATCATTAAGAAGGTCAGTATCGTTAGCATTGTGCCACCCTGAAAGGCAGGTGTCGATATAGCATCACCAAAAAAACCAGCCAATTTATTAGTTTCAGCCGTTACTATCGGAATAAGTTCCCCCTGAGATATTTTTGGATCACCTTTCAGAGTTTTCTCTATTATCCCATACCGCATGCGTCGCACCAATTTTTCAGCAACAATGCTCTTACGGACGTTTAAGCGCATCTTGATTATTCCTGAAATTATAACCAATATCAAGAAAGCAAAACTTAACGCTATGAGAGCATTATATTGTTCAAGCTCGACCCCAAAAAAAGACTGTGGGAACTCATCTGGTGACAAAACATCATTAATTATTTTTTTGGGAATCTTCAAGGATAAATATAAAAATGGGAAACTTAGGAGGGTAAAAGCAAGCAATTTTATTTGTTCAAATTTAGAATGCTTCCATACAAACTTATAAATATTAGGTGGAAATTTTCCGTTATCCAAAATTCTAATCCTTTGAAAGATGTTGTCACGTTAAACAACTTAGGTGTGAATTATTCTATTTACTAAATATTTAAATATTAATTTTTTACTCGCGGCTGGGTGCAGAAATTGTTGGTACGACAACGTCCTTCAGACATATACTGCCTTTTGATAATAATATGTATACATCGGGTTTGGCTAAATTGCCTACTTCTCCTTGTCCTCCTCGAGGAGTCAATGGCGATTTTCTGCCCCACATTATAGACTCTGCGTTGGCTAACAACATTTAGGTCGACACTTAAAGTGAATGGCACTCACTACTGAGTTAGATGCCTGCAACCTAATATTCGTTACATGTTGTCTAACAACCTTTTTCTTTCCTTAGCAATCACCGTTAAGGACTTAAACTGCAGAAGCTCCAAGCTGAACATATTGTAAAAAAGTAGGCAGTGCCTTTGAGGTTTTTTATGATCATCTTAGAGGAACCAATGGCACGTAAACATTTTACAGAAGACTTTCGCAAAGAGGCCGTTCGACTAGCCTTGAACAGTGGTCTTGTTCACATCAGCTTGCTGATGATCTTTGGATTACGCTGCATTACAAGTAGGTGCGTAACAGTCACTGAGAATGGGCATTCAACTTTGAGTAAATGGATCTCAGCTTTTCGGCATGATGACTTAATGGTAGGACCACATGATGATCGATTGAATGCACCACAGCAGAGAAGGTTGAAAATAACGTGGGCCGTCTGTGCAAATTATTTGGTATCTCACGGTCTGGGTTTTCTGCTTGGCGATCACATCAAGTGAATAGGCGGGCACGTGAAGATGTTGTGCTATTTACACTATACTTGATCGGAGTTTAAATCCAGTCTCTATTCTTATGGTCGTCCTCGTGTGGTCGAGGAATTATGTGATCTTGGCTTCAAGGTAGGGTGCACTCGGATCGGACGAATGATGCGAGAGAATGGTATCGCGCCAGCGCGAAACCATAAGTTCAAGCGTACAACCAATTTTAATCATTCTTATGGTTTTGCATCCAATCACTTGGAGAAAAACTTCGCAGTATCAAAGCCCATTATGAAATTTTCTGACAATATATCCTATTTCCAAACACGCAGAGGCTGGCTTTAACTGGCTGTAGTGTTGGACCTTCATTCCCGATACATTGTTGGTTGGGCAGTCAGTGATAGGATGAAACCTGATCTAGCATTAAGAGATTTACAAATGGTAATCAAATTACGCCAACCAGAACTGGGGCTTATTCACCATTAAGACCGCGGAAGCAAATAATGCTCGATGCAATATCAAATGCTGTTGAAGCGTCACAGAATGATTATTTCAATGTCAGGTAAAGGAGACTGTTATGATAACGAACCAATTGAAACCTTCTTCGAAACCATATTGGCAGAACTCATCTGGTGCATAAGGTTTAAAACCCGCCGTGATGCATAAAGAAAAATATTTGGATACATAAACGACTTTTATAGCCCAAAATGCAGACACTTTGCCCTTGAAACATCGGTCCAACAGTGTATGAAAACTAGCTGCTTAAGAAATAGATGCAATCCACTTTATTGAGGTAAGTCCAAATATCAGACAGAAGGCTTGGACAATAGCGAAAACATAGAAACCAATTTCTGGCAATGAGGGTTCTTCCGTATCTTTATCCGAGGTTGGATTGTCATATTTGACAAATATCACAGTACTGACTGTTGAAAGAAATCCAGCATTGCTTCATCTGTGGAAGCAGTACAAAGTATTCTTACAATGACCAAATCCATAAGATAGATCGCTCTAGAGTGAGGCCGTATTGACGCGCCACAAATCTAGTTTAGGAAATAATCCATATTCAGCGCTGTAACGCTATGAGCAATAGACTTACTAATAGGAAGTCCAAACAGTTGCCTAGATAGCAATATTGATGACAAAATGATTAACGTTTAATAAAATTTCCTGAATGAAAATTTGAACTAGAATACTATTGATTTGAGAAATCTAAAGGTTCACAGGCTTTAGAAAATGGTCTTTTTAGATTTCTTGGTAAACCAATTAATTGGCAGTGGCAAAAATATTACGCTGGCTAATATCAGTGATGAAAAACACTTTGGCCACCCGCTTTCAGTTTTTGGGCACGCGTCCTGTCCCAGCAATTCGAGGCCGGAGCCAAAAACGGCCAAAAAAAACACAGGAACCCAGCCCCAGAAAAACAGGCCATATTTCCAGAAACGATTTTGAATAACCGAGACCAGGATTAGCCCATACGCCACAGATACGACATGACAAGCTGGTATTAGTCCAAGATGCGGGCAGCCCTTTCCAGTTTGCAGTTCGGCCAGACTGACCGGCAGTACCCCGACCAGACCAACGGTTGCCAAAACAGCCACTAACACCCGAGAATAACTGGGAAGCAGCTTTAAGAATTTATTCATAGTCTACACCTGTTTTGATTTAACTCACTATGAGTATCAGTAAAGCATGCCTTTGATGCTTGCATCTATTGGATGTCATACTGACAACCAAAGTTACAGACCTTTACCAAGTTGGTATAAGTTCCTTTGTTTTGTGATTATTCAGAAAAGGGGGATTTCTTTTTAAGCAGCCAATAATTACCTGATATATTTTTAAGTGGACGACCTTTATTTCCTGGAAATAAAGACGTTCGCAGGGTAATTGCAATGTTTGACAACACAGCAGGGTTTTCGCGAAAATTGGGAAAGAGTCTTGGTTGATGTTGAGTGGGATTAATCAATCATCATTCCATGTTTGCTCCATTGATAATGCAAAGAAATTTTTAATTGCTCAAAATAATCCTGCAAACAATTTCAACCCTTCAAAATATAGTAGATTCGAGTGGTTTAGTAAAAATAGCCAATTATACTTTTGTCAACAAGTATTCGATGCAAGTACGGCTGCCGATGCCGCAAATCTCGCTAAATATCCATTAGCAGATCCTTCTGATGCTAACGACAGTGGTTGCGGAAAGTCTGGCCAATTTGCATGGAGTCAATTGTCATTGGTTCGGAGATAGCAGCAATGCTAAAAAACAGCGGTGTTGAGTTTTAAACAATTCATTGACTTAATATAAACTTTCAACGGCCTACAAAACTTCCGCAGATCAGAATTTATTTCAATCATGATTAACTAAAATAAGGCTTGGCCTCATTCCAGTTTACCACGGCTGCAATTCCTCCTTTATCGGTATAGGTTTGCATCGGGAATTGCATATAGTTTGGTTGCCCATCCTGCTTTTGCGGTTTGCGCGTACTATCAAGATAATCCTTAATGATTTGCTTTTGCACCTTGGCAGTTGAGGTAATATTTCCCTCCGCAACGCTCTTCCCACCAACTTGATGTAACATTGCATTGATCGCCTGCTTATCCCGCAAGAGATCAAAAAACGTTTCATCTGGTTGCCAGTGGTCAGCCATATCAACGCTAAACATATTTCCCAATATTTCTACAAGGGCGGTACTGCTTGGCAAAGTTTCGGCAACAACAAAGGTAAGAATGCGCGTTACTGCTTCATCATCCAGAGTTATCAGCTTGGCAAAGATTGCATGCAAATTTGGCTGTCTCGCCCAATCGGATTTGAGGGGAACGATTGTTTGGACATCGTCTTCGGTGAACTCAAGCAAATCCATTACTACACTTCCTTCCACCGCAAACTTGTCATTGGCTTTATTGGCAGCAAGGCTATCACGTATGGCATCTGTATTGGCTCTTTGTGGTTCGGCCTTTACGTCCCAAAGATTTGACCCTGCAATGATCTGGGCAACAGCAAGACGCAAAGCAATACCGCTATGATCAAGCAATTCAGATCGAACGGCTGCATGGCGATGAAGGTCAAGATAGTTTTGCATGGCTTTGGTGAGTTCGGATTTGGGCTTGGTTGAAACTTCACCACCCTGCTCCATAGCTTCACATCGTTTGGCTTCTTTCTCGGTTAAATATCCTTCATGGAAATGCACTTCACCTTGGTTACTGCATTCAGCAAAGACTTTCCCGCCTTTTTCCTTTGCTGTTTCGGTAAATTCCCAAGAGCACCACCGCTCGCCGATTTCAAGAATGACAACATCTGACCAATCCTCATCAAGATAGTGGGTTTTGGCATCAGCGATGGCAGGGTTTTGCAATGCCCAGAATTTGGCGACATCATCAAAATAAACCTCGTCACCGAATAAATCAGAGATCGTTGCCCCGTCATACTCGGTCAAATCAAACAAAGCATTCTCAACCGATATTTGAGAACCGCCAAACAACCATTCTTTCAACGCATGACCTTGCGGGGCGTATTCATCGCTCTTGAACAATTTCCACCATGCTTTTTGTTGTTTGATGGTGGCAAGGGTTAGGGAACGCAATGTGCCCGCGTTGAGTTCTTCATTGCGGTAGGCTGTCAAAATTGGCGGATGGAGATTGCCAAGAGCAAGACGTTGTTTGATCAAACGTTCTGTAATGCCGAACTGGCTTGCAATATCCTCGACGCTCAAGCCCTGTTTTGCCAAAGCAGAAAACGCCTTGAACTGGTCGATTTCATCCATGGGCAATCGGGCGATATTTTCTGCAAGAGAAGCTTCAATGGCTTTTGCATCATCCCCACTGTCCATGACAATACAGGGCACGGGGTCAATCGCCTCCTCCTCTGCGATTTTAAGCAAGGCATGATAACGCCGCTGCCCTGCTACAATTTCAAAACCTTCACAGTTAGGGCGCACCAGAAGCGGCTGCAGAATACCGAGTGATTTAATGCTCGGCACCAAATCGGCAATGTCCCGTGCACCTTTCTTGCGTACATTGATAGCAGTTGTTTTAAGATCGGTGATTTCAATATGTTGTAGTTCCATGGTGGTATTCCTTTTTAGTTGATAGTTTGATTGATGCGTCATTGCACCGTCGAACGGCCTTTAAAGGCCGCTCTGCGCTGTAATGTTCATTCCGCTGCTTGTAATTGAGCTGCTTGTTCAGTTTCGTTTTGATCTGCCGTGCATTGCAGGGCATAGTCAGCAGCCTTTTGGGCGTGACTTGCTGCGCTGATGACAAAACTATTGTCACCGCGAAGGGCTGATAACCAAGTTTTGATATATTGGGCGTGGTCTTCTCTGGGTTTTGCTTCCAATCCCAAAGCACCACAGATCATGGCACTGCCAAGTTCTGCAACCAATTCTTCAAAGGCATAGGCTTTGCTGCCAAAACGCCCCGATAGATCACGGTTCAAACGGTTGGCATTGCCTGTTGAATGGGTGATTTCATGAGCAAAAACACTGTAATAATGATGGCTACTCTGAAACTGCCCCAACTCTGGCATGGCGATATGCTCGGCAACGCCGCCTGAATAATAGGCACGATCTGACGGGCGAACGGAAAGCCGCTGTTCTTCCATATAGCTTTTGAGAAAACATTCCGCCTCTTCAATCGGGTTATGCTTTTTCAGCTTGTCCTTAAACTTCTGCTCAATGGTTCGCGCATAATCGCCTTCAACTTGCCCTGAATTAAACACGCGAAAGTATCGGGTCATCACCGCCCTTGTTTTGTCCGTACTTTGCCCATCATCATCAGATTCATTAAAGAACTTCCACAAAACCACGATCTGCGATTTTTCGCCCTTCCTGATCTTGCATTCATGCTCGCTCCATTGTTTGAAGGTTGCCCAGATATTGGATGCAAAACCAGAGTTCGACAGCAAAACATGATTGATACCGCGATAGGCTGTGCCCCGTAGATTGATCGGTGAATGCCCCACACAAAACCACGGCTTGTTATAATCAGATAAATTAACTTGCTCTAATTGGGTAATGATCTGGTCAGTGACCATTTGATAAATCTTGTTCTTCATTTTTCTTCCTCTAACTTGGTTAAGGGTTGCGCATGCAACCGATGTTTCCGGCGAGGACGAGATGGGAGGGGACAAGGACAAATCGATACCGAGTGGTGCGGGCGCAGCGTAGTGAGCCACGGTCAGTGTCTATTTTCCTTGTGGGGAGAAAGAGCAGCGCTCTTGGCATCCCCAACTTTTGAAACAACCACCGCCTGTGCCAACAGGCGGGCCTTATCACTCACATCAAGGATCGTGACCCGAATGGGACAAGACCCGCTTGGAGGGGCTTGGTTGGGCTTAATGAGGCACGAATTTAGCGCCATAGAGCCTGCCCGGATGGCCAAACAACAAAAAACTAATCCAAAATGAACTGCCGATGCAGACCAAGGTAGGCGAGTATATGGGTATTTATGGGTGTTTTAACGGATATAAACCCCAATCAATTGCATTTATGGATATTTACGGGTATATTATTGGATATGAGCATCAACACCGATTCCATCACCATCACACCAGAAATCTTGTCTTTGATCGCAGAGATAGATGAGTTCAAAGGTGCATGGCGGGCATTAGGCACCCTTGCCCCTGAACGCCTCTCTGCCCTTCGCCGTGTGGCAACCATTGAAAGCATTGGCTCATCCACCCGTATTGAGGGCAGCAAGCTATCTGACAAACAAGTCGAGCAACTGCTGACAAATTTGGAAATCAAAAAATTCGATAGCCGTGATGAACAAGAAATTGCGGGTTACGCCGATGTGATGGAAACGGTCTTTGCCCACTCAGATGCAATCGAGATCACAGAGAGCTACATCAAACAACTGCACCGTGACCTTCTAATCCATAGTGCCAAGGATGAATGGCATAGAGGCGGTTATAAAACCAACTCTAATCGCGTCAGTGCTTTTGATGCGGATGGCAAAGAAATCGGTGTTGTCTTCGAAACAGCCACCCCGTTCGATACGCCGCGCCTGATGACAGAACTCATCATCTGGACAAAAACAGCATTAGAAGAAAAAACACTGCACCCGCTTTTGGTCAATGCCATATTCACCGTGGTGTTCTTAGAAATTCACCCATTCCAAGATGGCAATGGAAGATTATCAAGAATCCTAACAACGCTCCTGCTGCTAAAAGGCGGCTATATCTATGCCCCCTATAGCTCACTGGAAAGCGTCATCGAGCAAACCAAAGAAAACTACTATATCGCCCTACGCAAAACCCAAGGCACCATCCGCAGCGAAACACCGGAATGGCAACCGTGGCTCATATATTTCCTGCGTGCGCTACAACAACAAAAACGCCGCCTTGAAAAGAAGATCGAACGCGAAAAAATCATGGTCGATACACTTCCTGCACTTTCAGTTCAAATTCTGGAAATCGCCAAAGACCACGGCAGAGTGACATTGAGCGAAATAGTAAAAATCACCAACGCCAATCGCAACACCGTAAAAAAACACCTACAATCTCTTACTCAAGCCAACCATCTGAAACAACACGGGACTGGTAAAGGGACATGGTATTCTCGTAGTTGAGAAATTGTTATTGTGAACTGCGTTTTTTGGCCGTTCCCACTTAAATATAATACTTAAATAAGAGCTCAATAATGAAACAGCAAATCAAATACTCTGACAGAATAATACAGTCGCAGTATTTCATTTTCACCGAATCCTCTTGATAAGCAAGCATTATAATGATCTCCTATGTCGACACTTTCGTATAAAAACTTGTTGCAGATGGAAACCGATTTCATGGGCCATAATTTTGAAACACTCAAAGCACATATTCTACCCTTATCAGTGTCACAAAACTTCGATGTAGCAAGGACTGAATGGAACCTCGTCGCCGTCGAAGTCAGTGAAGAGTGGGCCAATTGTCCCTGCGGCCAAGATATAAAAGAACATTGCTTTATTCGAAACCGACTGACGGAGAACGAAACTTATGTAGGGAACATCTGCATTAACCGTTTCATGGAAATCTCCACAGGAAATTTATTTGCGGGGTTGAAACGTATTGCAAATGATGATGAGGCAAATGCAAACGCCGATGTAATCGAGTATGCGTACAAAAATGGTTATTTGTTTGGAGAAAATGAATACACTTTCCTAAAACAAACAAAATTGAAGAAAAAACCTTCTAGTAAGCAATTAGAATGGAAGCGAAAAATAAATCGGCGCATTATTAGCCATACAGTTGTTCGACGTAGAACGGTCCGATAGTTACGATTAATTGAAAGTTCTAAATGCAAATAGAAAAAATAGTAGTCAAAAACTTTAAGAAATTCAAAGACAACACTTTTGAGTTCAACGAAGATGTTAATATCCTGGTAGGTGACAATGCATCCGGCAAAAGTACCATCTTGGAAGCAATCGATATCGCCCTGAATAATTCCTATTGCGGGCGAGCGATTTCAGGAAACCTATCCATTGATATGTTCAACAATGACAGTATCCAAGAATTCATTGCGAGCGATAAAACACAGGACAAACTTCCTGAAATTTTGATTGAAGCCTATATCGCAAATTGCCCCGATCATAAAGGTAACAATAATAGCCTCAAGGTTGATTGCGACGGTATTTTTGTTCGAATTGCATTTGATCAAGATCTCGGGACAGACTACGCAGATTTTTTGCACGAAAACCCTGATCTAAAAACAATCCCAATCGAATTCTATAAAGCCGAATGGTTTTATTTTTCTTGGAAACGTGCAACCAAATTTTCAAAACAGATTAAATGTTTTTTTGTCGACCCGCCTCGTTTGCATCCGACATTCGGTTCAAAAAAGTATATCTCTGACATTGTGAATTCAAATTTAGAACCAAATACACGTTCAATACTTAATCTAAATTTTCGGCGCCTGAAACAACAGTTTGATGAAGAAGAGGACATCAAAAAATTAAACAAAGGATTAGATAGCGAAAACAAAGTTACCGAAAAAGATCTCGAAATTTCTGTGAATTTTGCTTCACAAACTACTTGGGAAAACAACCTTCAACTCAATGTCGATGAGGTACCTTTTTCGCAAATAGGTGATGGGGAACAACGTCAGATTCGGATCAAACTGGCTTTGTGGCAGAAATCAAAAGATACTCATATTGTGATGATTGAAGAACCCGAAAATCATCTGTCCCATATTAATCTGGTCAAACTCATCAAGTATATTGAAGACAATGCGGTTGGCCAACAAATCTTCATTACGACGCATAGTTCCTATGTTTTGAACAAACTCAACTTCGGAAAAGTATGTTTAATCTCCAATGAATATAAGCGTCTCTCAGATGTCGATTTTAGCACCGTCAAAACATTAAAACGCCTCCCAGGATATGATACGCTACGTGCCGTTCTTTGTACAAAAATAATACTCGTTGAAGGGCCGTCTGACGAATTATTATTGAAAAAAATTCATCTAATAAATCATGGAAACCTTCCCGAAGAAAATGGCATAGACATCATTGTAGTTCGTGGGATCGGCTTTAAAAACTACTTGAACATTATCCAGCATTTACGGCACCAAGTTCATGTTGTGAAAGACAATGATGGCAATCATCAGGGGAATATTGAAGAATGGAAAAATCCGTACGTTGATTTTGATTTTATAAAAGTGTTTTCGCCAACCAATGATGCCTGTAGTTCGCTTGAGCCAGCGTTGGTTGATGCAAACTCCGGTGAATTGTGCCAGCTTGATAAATTAGCAGAGATAATACTTGGTCCCAATATACTCAAAAATTATCAAAATCTCGGAAAAAACATTCCAACAAGAGAGGCGTTTTTACGGGGGCGTTACCAAGGCCAAAACAGCGGTGGCGAAAAAGTAGATGCAGCAATGCGGCTATTTGAAAGTGATGAGGATATCATTTTCCCAGCATATTTGACTGAGGCACTAAATTTTGATGCTTAGAAATCTCGTTCTAGCAAGTGCCGGATCGGGCAAGACAGAGCGCATAGTATCTGATGCAATAGAGAGATACCGACAAGGCCAAACGGTGTTAATTATTACGTACACTGAAAACAATCAAACTGAATTGGAACAGAGAATTTCAACTGTCCTAGGCGCGGTGCCAAATCGAATTCGAATAAAAGGTTGGTTCACATTTTTATTGGAAGACTTAATTCGCCCATACCAACAGGTTTTTTTTGAAACGCGCATTGAGAACATTAATTTCAACAGCAACAATCCTCATCAAATACCAGGTCGTAAATTTATG
>JAMOMM010000227.1 GCA_027067085.1 Hyphomicrobiales bacterium | reverse complement strand
ATAATCTTGCGTTTTATGCAGTGTTTGTGCAACAAACAAAACATAAAACGCTCTAGGTGTGTTGCTGCATTTAGGCAATTTGCTGAACTTGCTCTGTCGTTTGAGCGCTTTGTTCAACTTTTTGAGCGCGGGCAACAAACACCACTTCTTCACCTGCCATACTTGCAGACAGCGTATATTGGGCCTCATCGGCAATGCGCATCGTGTAATAAACTTGTACCAATCGTGCATCAAGTTCTGATGGTTTAAAATCGCCTCGCATGACCGCTTGCATTTTCTCAGGAATTATTGCGCGATCGCCAATGGCTTTTACGCCAAGCCCTTCAGGGGTGGCATCAACAATGACTTCGCCGCCACGTGGAATTGAGGCCATGGCCAACAACACCATGTTCATCACCAATTTGACTTCTGATTTTGGACGTTGTTCGCGCGGCGCATTCCATTTAAGGGTGACTTTTTCTTTACCAACGAACATTGTGGTTATGTCGCCAGCTTCGCCCATGTCGATTAGGGAACCCATGGAGCCTGCCGCACCAAAAGCCATGCGGCAAAATTGAAGTTTGGCCGAGGCTGATTTGGCTGATTGTGAAATCAGATCAAATGCAATCTGGCGCATCTCAGGATCGTCTTCATCCTCAAGCACTTCAAGACCGTTGGCGATGGCCCCAACGGGCGATATGACATCGTGGCAAACTCTTGAGCAAAGCAATGCTGCCAAATCAATATCTTCCAAACGGTTATTAGAGCTCATGGATAGCCTCCCAAAGTAAAATTTATTTCTATAATGGTTAGTTGCTGATTTTTGTTGTGCCAAGAGTAATTTTTCAGCTTGATTCAAACCCTTGTTTCGACTCATGTTTTTGGTGCATGAAAGAACCTACAAAATGCTTATACACCGCTAAAAGTTGGTAAATAGCGAATCAAAAGAGGTTAAATTGATGCAAAATCCAACCAAACAGATGCTCGATCTGGCGCAAATTGTGCTCGAAGCTGGTGTGGTGATTATGGAAATCTATGAAAGTGATTTTGAAACCATCATCAAGAATGATGAAACGCCTGTGACCAAAGCTGATATGGAAGCTGAAACAGTTATATTGGCGCGGTTAAAACAGCTTGATGGTGAGACACCAGTGATTGCTGAAGAAGCTGTAGCAGGTGGTAAAATCCCTAAGGCAGCGCCACGGTTTTATTTGGTTGACCCAGTAGACGGCACCAAAGAATTTATCAATCGCAATGGTGAGTTTACAGTCAATATTGGGTTGATCGAAAATGGTGTGCCTGTGTGCGGCGTGGTTTTTGCCCCTGCGATTAAGCGGATGTTTGTTGGGGCTAAAGGCTATGGCGCTTTTGAGGCTTGTCTTACGGTTGAACAGCGTTTGGATGAGGCAACATGGCAACCGATTAAAGCGCTTCATGTGCCAACTGGCGATGTTGGGGGAGGCGTTGTGGGCGTGGCTAGTCGTTCGCACCGTGATGAACAGACGGAAAAATGGTTGGCTGAACGTGGCGTTGAAAAAATTGTCAGTGCGGGTTCATCGCTGAAATTTTGTTTGGTTGCAGCGGGTGAAGCGCATTTGTATCCACGGTTTGGCCGGACAATGGAGTGGGATACAGCAGCAGGGCACGGCGTTGTATTAGGCGCTGGTGGGCAGGTCGTTACGGAAAATGGTGAGCCGTTATTATATGGCAAAGAGCATCGTGGTTTTGACAACCCTGCATTTTTTGCTTCTGCAAGTTAGTGCGTTTGAATGTTGTCGCGGTGGTATCGTTGTGTTGTTGCTAATAACTTTTGATAAATTAGCCCTAATTTGGGCGCGATTGCGGCTTTAAACAGTGTTGAGATTATGTGCGTTGGACGCTACATTGTTTTTTATAGATGAAACGAAATCTTTTGGAGATGCATTGATGGTTAAATCGATGATGAAGTATGTGGTTTTAGGTGGCCTGGTTGTCACCGCATTTGCTGGTGGTTTCGGCAGTACGCAGGCTGTGGCACAAAACTCTCAATGGAATGCATTGTTTGACCGTATCATTCGGCTTGAAGCGCGGGTTAAAAACCTGCCACGTGGCGGCGGTGTTGCCGTTGGTCAGTCAGCTGGCAGCAACGCGCAAATGCGGACGATTTTAAATGAGATTCGTTTAATGCGTCAGCAGTTGTTATCTATGGATGCGCGGTTGCGGCGATTGGAGAAAAACAGCGGACGTTCTGGTCGTTTGTCACCAGGCAAAGCTCCACATCTAAAAGTACCACGCAGAGTGGTTCAGCCCGCGCGGCCCATAGCGCCAACTTTTCAGCGCCCTTTGCCCAGACAAACTTCAAACAACGCTGTGCCTTTTAATCCGTATGCGCCAACTCAAATTGAGGAATACGACCCGAATAATTCAGGTAAAATTTTTGTTGAGATTGAAAACCCCAATCGCCCTGCGGTTCAACCGCGCCGTCCTAATTTAGCCCCGCCGTCGACCAATTGGCAAACAGGGTCTTCAACGCCTGCGCCAGCAACACCTTATGTGCCCCCTGCAAGGTCGGGTGCGCCAACTCAAGTT
>JAMOMM010000226.1 GCA_027067085.1 Hyphomicrobiales bacterium | reverse complement strand
ACGCATTGATGGCGCGCAATTATCTCGATTTGGTAAATTGTCTGGCCTGATGCGGTTCAAACTATTTCCCAAAATCACCATCACTTTTCAAGAGCCTGTCAGTTTCGCCGCCCCACCAGAATTAAAAGGTGCAGCCCTGCGCAACCATATCGCACTTAAACTACACGACATCATGACCAACACGGTGTTTGAAACCTCCGACATTGATCGAACATTGATGGACACATTGCTATCGGCCAAAAAAGTATTTGGTGGCAAACGAATTGTACTGGAAGATATTCAACGCACCCCACTAAGCTACAACAAACTCATTATCGGCATTTTTGTCTTAGGGCGAAAACTGGCAGAACTTACGCCTGGCCAAAAAAACGTTGGCCTGTTGTTACCCAATGCCAATGCCTGTGTTGTTTCACTTTTTGGATTGCAAGTATTTGGCCGCCTACCTGCCATGTTAAACTTCTCTACTGGTGCGGTAAACATGGCCGCAGCTTGTACTGCGGCTCAAATTCAAACCATCATCACCTCGCGACGTTTTATCGAAGAAGGTGAAATGGAAGGCGACATCGAGCTTTTAAGCAAGCAAGCCAAAATCATCTACCTTGAAGATGTCCGCGAAACAATTTCCACAGGCGCCAAAATTCGCGGTCTTCTTTCGGCAAAATTTGCCCGCAAATCTATTGCCGCAATTGGTGGTAATACCGATGCAAACAAACCAGCGATCATCCTGTTTACCTCAGGTTCTGAAGGCGTGCCCAAAGGCGTTGTTCTTTCTCACCGCAATCTACAAGCAAACCTTAAACAAGTTTCAACCCGCATCCCCGTCAACTGTAGCGACATCATGTTCAATGCGTTGCCCATTTTCCATGCGTTAGGTTTGACCATGGGCACCTTGATGCCATTAATGATCGGTATGCGGACATTCCTTTACCCGTCACCTCTGCATTATAAAATTGTTCCAGAGCTTTGTTACGACACCGATGCAACCGTTTTACTTGGGACCAACACCTTCCTTGCTGGTTACGCAAAAACTGCTCACCCATACGATTTTTACTCCGTATGGCTTTGTGTTGGCGGTGCTGAAAAAGTCAAACAAGATACCCGCAACACCTATATGGAAAAATTTGGTGTGCGTATTGTTGAAGGCTATGGCGCAACAGAAACAGCCCCCGTACTTTCAGCCAACACACCAATGCATTTCAAATCTGGCACCGTTGGTCGCCTTTTTGATGGTATCGAGCATCGCTTAGACCCGGTTGAGGGCATTGATGAAGGCGGTGAACTTGTTGTTCGTGGACCCAATATCATGTTGGGTTATTTACGCGCTGACAATCCAGGTGTGATCGAAGCGCCCGAGGACGGCTGGTATCCAACGGGCGATATTGTCACTATTGATGATGAAGGTTATGTCACCATCGTTGGCCGAGCCAAACGCTTTGCTAAAATTGCAGGCGAAATGGTTTCACTCACCACCGCTGAAACCTTTGTTACCGAAGCATTCCCCGATAAAGACCACGCAGTTGTTTCTGTTCCAGATAAGAAAAAGGGCGAAAAGCTAATTTTGTTCACCAATGACAAATCCATCACCCGCCGCACCCTTATTGCAGGAATGAAAAAGGCCAAGGCTATTGATATGGTTATTCCAAAAGTTGTTATTCAAATTGATGAAATCCCCGTTTTGCGCACAGGGAAAGTGGACTATGTAAATATCAACAAAATGGCCCGTGAACAGGTGCCAGAATAACATCTTTAACAGGAACTCATTGAAGTCATGACCTTTCGATTACGAGCAGAAGTCTCCACTGATGAAATCAGTGGAGATATTTGCGGACAAGTTGCCTCTGGAAAACTAACTGTAGGTGATAAAATCAAGGTTTTACCTCAAGCAAAAACCGCCACTGTTTCCGCTATAAAAAATCACGATGGCAGCCCCGAGAACGAGGCCCACACAGGCCAAGCAGTATCTCTAGAGTTAACCCCCCAGTTGGCTATTCGTAACGGCGATATTTTAACCAATGCCAAAAACCCTGTAGAATCTTCTGACCAGTTTGAAGTGACGCTGGCATGGCACGATAAGCACCCATTGTTATCTGGTCGCCCGTATCGCTTCCAATTTGGCACCATGTTTGTTCATGGCAGCATTACCACGATTAAATACGCTCTTGCAGGCACAGACAACACCCATCAAGCAGCCGTCACACTCACCAAAGGCCAAACAGGTGTCGTCACCATTTCGCTCAAACAAGCCATTGCATTCACCTCTTTTGAGCAAAACCAAATACTTGGATCATTTGGCCTGTTCCACCGCAAAGACGATGAAAAACTGGCCGATGGAAAAATCAAATTTGCTCTGCGCCGTGCCAGCAATATTCACCGCCAAGCCATCAACATTGATCGCTCAGAGCGCGCTAAGCAAAAAAACCAACGTCCATGTGTTTTATGGCTAACAGGCCTATCAGGTTCAGGAAAGTCCACTATCGCCAATGCCCTTGAAACCCAATTATTAGAGATGGGAAAGCACACCTGCTTGCTTGATGGTGACAACGTCCGCCACGGCCTCAACCGTGATTTAGGCTTTACCGATACCGACAGAGTTGAAAACATCCGCCGCATATCAGAGGTGGCAAAGCTGATGACCGATGCGGGGCTAATTGTCATCACATCATTCATTTCTCCCTTTAGGGCCGAACGCCAAATGGCCCGCGATAAAATCGCTGATGGTGAGTTTTTTGAAATTTTCATTGATGCGCCACTCGAGGTTTGCGAGCAGCGCGACGAAAAGGGCCTATACGCCAAAGCCCGTGCTGGGCTAGTAAAGAATTTCACAGGTATTGATTCTGCTTATGAAGCCCCCACATCACCCGATATAACGATCGCCTCATCTTGCATCTCACCCGACCAAGCGGCCAAATTGATTATCGACTTTTTAGAAAAGAACGCGATTACATTATGACAAAACAACAAACTGTTCTTGTAACTGGCGCTGCTGGTTTTATCGGGTTTTTCTTAATCCAACGATTGTTGAGCATGGGGCACAAAGTTGTCGGTGTTGACAATATGAACACCTATTATGACGCTGAATTAAAAAATGCGCGGCTGGCACGGCTCAAAAAATTGTCAGATTTTACTTTTATCAAGGCAGATCTTGATAGCCGCCAAGCCGTTGAAACCATATTTGCCGATTATAACCCCAATCAAGTAGTTCATCTTGCCGCGCAAGCTGGTGTACGGTTTTCTTTAACCGATCCGCACGAATATATTCCATCAAACCTGTCAGGGTTTTTCAATGTTTTACACGCGGCCAAAGAAGCAAAAATTGCCCACTTTGTTTATGCCTCATCAAGTTCAGTTTATGGCGCAAATTCAAAAGTTCCCTTCGCCGTTGGCGACACCGTAGATCACCCCGTAAACCTTTACGCCGCCACAAAGCGCGCCAATGAACTCATGGCCTATTCTTATGGCCACGTGTACGGCTTACCAAGCACAGGCCTACGGTTCTTTACCGTATATGGTCCATGGGGTCGCCCCGATATGGCCTATTACCATTTTTCAAAATCTATTCTGGCTGGCGAAACAATTCGGGTTTTCAACCACGGTAACATGAAACGCGACTTCACCTATATCGATGATATTATTGAAAGCGTCATCCGCATTATGGCCATTGTCCCTCAAAAAGATGAAACGGGCGTACCCTGGAAAGTCTTTAACATCGGCCGCAACAAGCCAGAGAACCTCATGCGGATTATTGAGGTGCTCGAAGATGCACTTGGCAAAAAGGCGACAATGGAAATGCTGCCCATGCAGCCAGGCGAAATGGTCGATACCTATGCCGATTCAACCCCGTTGATTAAAGAAACTGGATTTGAGCCCAAAGTAAACATCGAAGAAGGTATCGCCAAATTTGTTGAGTGGTATAAAGAGTTTCACACCTAGAGTCGGTCTGGTTCAAATTGAACCAGACCGACTAGCTTAAGGTATTGATAATCTTGCGTTTCATGCAGTGTTTGTGATTCAAACAAAACATGAAACGCTCTAGAGCACCACAAAAATTTACGCAGCTTTAAACGCTTTAATCTCATTAAGTGCTGTACTTAGGCTTTGTGAAATTTTCTGAAGCGATGCGCCCATATCAATCTCTTTTTCCAAACGTGCCGCCAGCTCAAGCTCGCCACACGCGGCGGCCACTTGTTTAGCACCAATATTCGCACTCATAGACTTCAACCCGTGGGCCGCATCTGCCAGCGCTAGTAAATCACTTTGGCAAGAACTTGTTTCAATGTCTTTAAGCGCTTGTGGCGCGTTATCCTCAAACAAATCAAAGACCCTAAACAAAAGATCAGTTGAGCCACCGCCAGAATCGGTAAGATCATCCATCACCGTCTGACTTAAAATTGGCAATTCATTAGTCTCAACTAATGGCGCTTCGATCACCACATGCTCTGGAGTGGCAACCGCCTCTTCCACAGCCACGGTTTGGGTTTCTGTAACTTGCAACTGGGGCGTTGTCGTTGCTACTGGAGCAACATGTGGTGCTGTTGCAGACACAACTAGCGGTGCAGTTTCGGGCGCAACTTGTGGCTCAATTACGGGTGTTATTTGTGTGGTGATAACCGGCGCAAGATTTGGCGCGGTTTCTGCTTCAACTTCATCAATAGCTTCAACTTCGGTTAAAAACATCCCCATGCGCTCGGCAATGGTTTTGATTGTAAACGGCTTAGTGATGAAATCATCCATCCCAGCATTTTGCCACTTCTCGCTATCATCCCCAGCAATATGCGCCGTCAGCGCAATCACAGGTGTACGAGCACGGCCTGACGATTTTTCTAATTCTCTAATTTGCGTGGTCGCTGCATAGCCATCCAAAACAGGCATTGAGCAATCCATAAACACCAAATCAAACGGCTCACCTTTCCACGCATTTACCGCTTCCAAGCCATCATTTGCCACATCGGGTTGAATGCCCAATTGACGAAGCACCTCAATAATCACCTCGCGATTAACCGCATTATCATCAGCAACCAAAACTTTAGCGCCATTAAACTGAGGCAGTTTAGCACGGCCTTTTGTTGCCATACTTATAGCTTCAAGTCCACGCGGCGCGTCTATAGATAACCGCTCTATCATTGCAAGCATGTCATTGCGACCAACGGGTCGCATAATCAAGTCGTCAACTCTTCCGGTTCTAATGAGGTCTTCTGCATTGGACTCGCCCAATTGTGAAACCGCAATCATCGTTGGTTTTGTAACACCATCTAACCGATCGGGAATAAACTTAACCGCCCCAGAACAAACAAAAACAGCATCCAAACCCATGGTATGCACATCAACTAATTCTTCACGTTCAAGCAGCTTCACATTCACACCTGCCGCATTTAAATAACTACCAAACGAACGTTTGCTTGCAAAACCATCAACAAAAACACCCGCTTTTTTCAACTGACTGTTTGAGCCGTCAATAACAAGGTCTGCTACTTGTACGACTTGAACAGGGATCTCAAAAAAGAACCGAGAACCACGGTTCTCAACGCTTTCCACATCAACAAACCCATCCATAGCTGCAACAATTTTTTTACAAATTGAAAGACCTAAACCCGTACCACCAAATTTTCGTGTTGTGGTTTGGTCAGCCTGAGTAAATTCTTGAAACACACTCGCAAGTTTGTTTTTCGCAATGCCAATACCTGTATCAGTAACAGAAAACTCCAACTTCATCTGCTTGCCAGTTAAAGTCTCATCAGGCACCACACGAACTGAAATCGCGACATAGCCTGTCTCAGTAAATTTGAGTGCATTGTTAACAAGGTTTGACAAAATTTGATTAAGGCGAACTGGGTCGCCTGAAATTTTTTCAGGCACATCACTGCCAACGAAAGAGGCAATATCAACATTTTTACTGCTGGCCTTTTGCCAAAACAAACTAATCACATCATCAATAATACCCGCAGGAGAAATCGGCACTTGCTCAAGATCAAGCTTGCCTGCCTCAATTTTTGATAAGTCCAAAATATCATTGATGATTGTCAAAAGGCTTTGGCCCGAGCGCACAATCACTTCAGCATAACGTTGTTGGCGCGGCATTAAATTTGCCCCAGCCAACAATTCAGCCATGACCATAACCCCGTTCATTGGTGTACGGATTTCATGACTCATCGTTGCTAAAAAGTCAGATTTAGCCATATTGGCTTGTTCAGCATGGGTTTTAGCAACACTTAGCTCACGGGTGCGCTCTTCAACTGTTTGCTCCAGTGTTTCACGATGGTGCGCCAGCTTTTCATCGCGGTCACTAATGTGCGCTAACATATCATTAAACGCATCAACCAACTGGCCTGTTTCATCATTACTCTGACGATCCACCCGCGTTGAAAAATCATGGGTTTTTCGAACCTGCGTCATCGCCGAAGCTAAACCCTTAATAGGTTGGGTAATACGCCTTTTCATTCGCGAGGCAATCAACATCCCAAGCAAACCAGCAAATACAACCGCAACAGCTGCCATGAAAAAACCGTCAATAAGGCGTTGGCGTAAATCAGAAACATCGGTCAACATCAACAAAGTACCAACCTTCTGCCCCCCATTTATTACAGGGACTGAAACAGGTAGTGTTGTTGAATTAATCAAAGAAAATACCGACTTTGTTTGCAGTTTTTTCCCGCTCTGCTTATTTTTTCCCTGTTCTTTTATTTGTTCTGTTTCTGCCTTTATCACTGCGGTTTTCTTATGCGACAAAATAATAGCCGTTCCCAACACTGCCAAAACAGTCCCATCTGCCTTTGAAACAACGGCATAGGGTACACTGGGCATTTTACCAATTGCCCGCAAAGCAATCAGTGTTTGGGTTCGATCATTATTTTTAACATGCTCAGAAATAACCGATGCAAACACATATGCCGTAGCCGTTACTTGCGCTTCACGAATTTGCAATGCATCAGAGGTTTGACGCCACAAAAAGAAACTTGTCGCACTCATCACCGAGGCAACAACAGCGCTTAAAACAACCAAGGTTATTTTGCGCCCAATAGATTGCTGTGTGTCTTTAGCCATAAATTTGATACGTCACTTCGCCAGTATAAACAATTTAACTAAATACTACCGCTGATAAGTTAACGATGCCCTTCCACCAAATATGAACAATAAAATTTTTAACAATATCTGCTTAACTTTTCTCCGCTAAGGTGAAAACTTGAATATCCGTACACGGTAAAATTAATGACGTCTCAAAACCCATCACAAAAGCGCTATAAAGTGCTAGCCGCCGACGACGACCCCATCATGCGCGAAATGATGATGGCACGCCTTGGCGCCAATGTGGATGTTACGTGCGTTGAAGATGGAAAGTTAGCTTGGGAAAAGCTAGTCGATGAGCACTTTGATTTAGCCATTGTAGATTTGGGAATGCCCAACCTAGATGGGTTTGGTCTCATCCAATATTTGCGCCAAACGCCAAAAACTGTTGATTTACCCATTATCGTTGCCACCAGTCGTGGCGACCAAGAGGCCATCGAAAAAGCTTTTTCTTCTGGCGCATCAGGGTTTGTTACCAAGCCAATCAACTGGTCGCTATTTCAATATGAGATTAAGTTCGTTCTAAAACATGGCCAAACTGAACGCGAGCTACGCGCCACCCGCGCATCTAGTATCAAAGCCAGCAGAACAAAAGACAACCTACTTGCCCTCATATCATGTGCACTTCAACCAAACGTACAACCTGTCACTAGCGATGAACAGGAAACGGGCAAATGCAAAGATTTTTTAGCCGATGCCATTCTTTTTTCTAAACTCCTGGCAAAAACGCAAACGGCTGGGCAATTCAATCTGCACGTAAACGATGTGATAGAAACAACCGTCAACGCATGCAAAGCCCTTGCTCAGCAAAAAGCCGTAAAACTCATTGGCCGAAAAACCTTGGCCGACATTTCCATCGCGGTAGATCAGGAAGTTTGGATAGATACATTGGTACGCGCAACGAACCGTGCTATTAAGTCTTCCCCAAACGGCGGCACCGTCGAAATATTACTTGGCGGCCAAAGAGATGGGTCACTTGTTTTTTCAATTCGCGACAACGGGCCGTTAAAAAATATTACCGATATTGAAAAAGATAGCAACTTCCTCTCAAGTCAATTGATTGACTTAGAAGTCAAAAATCTAAAAATAGATTTCACATTGCCCATGATTAAACAAGCCATGGCCCTGCACGGCGGCAACACTTTGTTCCAGTGTAGTATGGAAAATGGAAATATTATCGGTCTATGGTTGCCAAACTCGCGTGTTCAAATCCAACAACTAGAACAAACAGCCTAAAATAATAGCCAAAACAGCAACTCGGCGCGCTTAAAGAAAACCCAATATCACTTGGCAGATATTAGTTGCCAGCGCCCAAATATCTTTTAAACATCCAGCCCTTTTTGCCGTCTTCTAAACTTTGGACAAGCGCCCATCCGTTTCGATCTTCGAAATGAGAAAACTTAGCCCCACGTGAATAATTACCCACCGGTTCCGACCGCGAACTCGGTTCTGCCCGCATTCGAAGCCCTGCAGCGGTGACAACCAAATCGACTTTTCCAGTATGAACTGGAACAGGTGATGTTTTTGTGCCTGGTTCAATAACGATATTTAAGGGCGCGTTTAAATCCAATAACGAAGGAGTTTCAGCTGTTTTAAATGCCCGTTCTGCGCTTTTTTGGGAGGCAGAACTATTTTCCAAGTTCCGCTCAAGCGTACTTTTCACAACTTTAGTATCTGGTACGGGCGGCAAAGACTCAAAACTAAACAACCAGACCATTAGCCCAGCCGTTGTGGCGAAACAAACGCCAAATCCTATCATACTACCCCGTTGCATCTTTCATATATATGCACTTCCCAAGGGTAAGTTCAACCATAGAGCGAGGTAATTTGCTATTTACTCAGTTCTATCCACGACAACAACGCCATAACCTGAAGACAATTCCACTTGCACACAGCCTGCCGCCTCATTAGCCCCTGTAACCTCATTAGATAACGTCAAAGTAGAGCCCAATTTAACATTTTCCTGTTCTAGAGGCCACTTTGCCCCTTTTACCGTCAGGCCAACGAAGTCACTAAACCCTATGATGCTGAAACCACAACCGCTCCCAGCTTCAAATGTCAACGTTTGCTCAATCCCACCACAAGCATAAATCGGCAGAACCTCTTGCGCCCCGCACATTGCCGAGCACTTAATCCCGCGTTTGGCCAAATCAATCAATTGTAAATGGTGCACCAAAACCATATCGCAGCGCCCACCGCCCGCAGCTAATAAAACGATCTCGCTGGCACCATGCTCAATCGCATAGTCAATTGCCAAAGCACCGTCACTATCATTTTTCTCGCGTGGGAATTTCAGTCGGGAAATTTCACTCCAACGACCGTTGGCGGTCTCATCACTGGAATCAAAATCGCCAAGCCAAAATTCAGGGGCGATCCCCAGCGTTTCAGCGTGCCTAATGCCACCATCCACAGCAATAATGCTAGCACCATCAAGGTAATTTTTAAGGCAATTTGTTACAGTCAGATCGCCGTTGAGTAAAAGCACATATTTAGTCATTTCAAACGCTTTACATTTTTACTTGCCAATTAGCAATCCCATCGCCATATTGGCCATGCTCACCGGGGTGCCTTAACAGGCTGAGAGGTAAAAGAGTTTCTTTTACTAACCCGATGAACCTGATCCGGCTAATACCGGCGGAGGGAGTGGCGCGTTTTTCAAAACACATCACCCATCCGATCAATGCCTTTAAACCTTTTAGGAGTTGACGCGATGCGTTTTATACTAACCACTTTAAGCCTCATCGGGCTGTTATTTGGTCTCAATCCCAGTTTTGCTCAGGCCAAACCAACCTTGACAATTTACACCTATGACAGCTTTACAGCGGACTGGGGACCAGGCCCACAAATCAAGAAAAATTTTGAACAAATCTGCAACTGCACCTTAAATTGGGTTGCTGTTAATGATGGCGTTGCCTTGTTAAATCGCTTGAAGCTTGAAGGCGAAAGCACCAAAGCTGACATTGTGCTGGGCATTGATACAAACCTTGTTATTGAAGCACGCAAAACAGGTTTGTTTGAAAAAATCCGCATTGGCCTGCCTGAATCAAAAGTTATCAAACATTGGAAAAGCGATGCATTCATTTCTTTTGACTACGCGCCTTTCGCTGTCATTTACGACACCGAGAAAATGAAAAATCCACCCAAAAGCCTCGATGAATTGGTCAATGGTCCTGCGGATCAAAAAATCATTCTTCAAGACCCACGTACCTCAACGCCCGGTCTTGGGTTTTTACTTTGGATGAAATCTGTTTATGGCGATAAAGCAGATGTTGCGTGGAAAAAACTTTCGCGCCGCATTCTAACAGTCACGCCCGGTTGGAGCGAGGCTTACAGCTTGTTCACCAAGGGCGAAGCACCAATGGTTTTAAGCTACGTCACTTCTCCTGCGTATCACATGATTGTCGAAAAATCTAACCGCTATAAGGCCGCCAAATTCTCCGAAGGTCATTACTTGCAAATCGAAGTTGCGGGCCTTTTAAGAACCTCAAAAAACAAAAAACTGGCAAAATACTTTTTTAAATTCATGGTGTCGTCTGGTTTTCAAGATTTAATTCCAACAAAGAACTGGATGTTTCCATCTGGCATTTCATCAAAACCACTACCCAAAGAATTTGGTCAACTCATCAAACCTGAAAAGCTTTTATTGATGTCTCCACAAGATGTGTCGGACAATCGTAAAGCTTGGATTGATGAATGGCTAAAAGCGACAAGCAAATAAACCGATGATCTCGCGCGTCGAAACCCACTACAAACTTGCAGGTTTCGGCGCGGCCTTTTTTATTACCGCATTTATTCTCATTGCTTTTATCGCTTTAAGTTTATCAAGCCAAAGCACCTTTGATCTCGCAAAAATCATCAACGATGAATACCTTGCCAACATCATAAAGTTCACCCTTAAACAAGCAGCACTCTCAACTTTTATTTCTGTAACTCTTGCTGTTTTCGTCGCCACGGCGTTGGCGCGTCGAACTCATTTTTTCGGCCGAAATTTTATTCTAAAGCTTTTTGCTCTGCCTCTTGCCCTGCCCCCGCTTGTTGGGGTTTTGGCTGTTTTAGGCTTGTGGGGAAATGCGGGTTGGATAAAACAACTTGCCATTAGCATTGGCGTTGACGAGCCTGCGTTTTCGGTATTTGGATTATCGGGTATTTTGATTGCCCATGTGTTTTTCAATTTACCACTGGCCACGCGATTATTACTGGAAAGAATAGAAACCACTCCATCGGAAAACTGGCGCTTGGCGGCTCAATTGGGTTTGCCACACCTTTCAGTTTTCAAACTTATCGAATGGCCCGCGATTAAAACTGTTATTCTCGGCATCACCGCTTTGGTTTTCATGCTGTGCCTCACCAGTTTCACCATTGTTCTCACCCTTGGCGGTGGTCCCTCTTCAACAACATTAGAAGTGGCGATTTATCAGGCTTTACGGTTTGATTTTGATCCCGCCCGCGCTGTCACGCTCGCCCTAATCCAGTTGATTATTATCGGCGGATTTTTAGCACTTTCATTTAAGTTCACCAAAACCCTACCGCAAACAATCTCAATCAATAAAATCAGTGTCCGCCCTCAAACATACGGCAGGTTTTTCAAATCATTCGACCATTTGGTCTTGGCAATTGCCAGCCTGTTTATCATTTTACCCCTTCTAACAATTTTAACAGAAGGCGTAACAAGCGATTTAAAACGGCTCCTAACCACCCCCAAAGTTTGGTCAAGCATTCTAACAAGCTTGATCCTTGCAATCACCAGCGCCAGTCTTGCTGTGGCAATGTGTTGGGCGATGATTAAATCAATCAAATCCACAAACAGCAAATACGCTCAAGCAATCAACATCATCACCAATTCCATATTGGTAATGCCTGCAATTGTTTTGGGCGCAGGCTGGTTTGTCTTATTACAGCGCGCGGGCATGGTATTTTCATTCACGCCCTTTTTGGTCATCATCATCAATGCCTTTATGGCCCTTCCATTTTTATACCGCATT
>JAMOMM010000225.1 GCA_027067085.1 Hyphomicrobiales bacterium | reverse complement strand
CCTTTGTTGGGTGAGCGCGGCGTTGATAAAATCAACCAAGTGCCACGCTCAATGCTAACGGGGATTATTCGGCCGAGGTTAGAAGAGATTTTTGAAATGGTGCAAGAGCGATTGGAAACATCGCCTGTCGCCAACAAGCTTGGACGTTCAATTGTTTTGAGCGGGGGGGCATCGCAATTAACTGGTACGCGCGAAGCTGCGACTCAGATTTTGAGTCGTAATGTGCGTATTGCCAGCCCGCACTCGTTACCTGGTTTGCCAGAATCTGGAAAATCACCAGCGTTTTCTGTTGCAACGGGCTTGTTGCAATATGCATTGACCCCTGATCGTCACACATCGCAAATGATGGAGTTTGGCGAACTAGGCGGGCAACAAGCTAATTATTTCAACCGTGTTGGTCGCTGGATCAAAGACAGTTTTTAAGCTAAAATTTATGCGGTGGACCTGAGGGTCTGCAAAGTGGTCTCGGCGCTGAAAAGTTTCGGGACCATTTTTTTATCCTAAAACCTTAATTTGTGTTTTTGTCTATTAACAAAAACTTGCCAGACAGAACCATATTGATTCAATTTAATTGATTAAAGTAAGCTCTTGTTAACGATTTGTTATGAGTTAGGAAACCATGATGGGACCAATCGGGGAACTAATTCGTGGAACAATCACAATGACTATCAATTTAACTGTACCTAATCTAGCCGAACTTAAACCACGCATCACTGTTTTTGGTGTCGGCGGTGCAGGTGGCAATGCTGTTAACAACATGATCGAAAGCCGTTTAGAAGGCGTTGAATTTGTTGTTGCCAATACTGATGCACAAGCACTGACCCAAAGTTCTGCAGAACGCTGCATTCAGATGGGCAATGCTTTAACACAAGGCTTGGGTGCTGGATCGCAACCACAAGTAGGTGCTGGTGCTGCAGAAGAAGCTTTGCCAGAAATTATGGATCAACTTGCTGGTGCTCATATGGTGTTTGTAACGGCAGGCATGGGCGGGGGTACTGGAACAGGTGCCGCACCCGTTATTGCACGTGCTGCAAAAGAGCAAGGTATTTTAACCGTTGGTGTTGTGACCAAGCCATTTCATTTTGAAGGTCAGCGCCGCATGGCAACAGCCGAGCGCGGTATTGAAGAATTAGCAGCCAATGTAGATACGTTGATTGTTATTCCTAACCAAAATTTATTTCGTGTAGCTAATGAGAAAACCACGTTCTCAGCCGCTTTTGCGATGGCCGATCAAGTGCTTTATTCTGGTGTTGCCAGTATTACTGAATTGATGACCAAAGAAGGTTTGATTAATCTTGATTTTGCCGATGTACGCTCAATTATGTCTGAAATGGGCAAAGCCATGATGGGTACTGGCGAAGCAAGTGGCGAAAAACGTGCCATTGAAGCGGCAGAAGCTGCCATTGCGAACCCACTGCTTGATGATGTTTCAATGCGCGGTGCACGTGGATTGTTGATTTCAATTTGTGGCGGCAATGATTTGACACTTTATGAAGTTGATGAAGCTGCAACGCGTATTCGTGAAGAAGTTGACCCAGAAGCAAATATTATTCTTGGTGCTACGTTTGATGAAAGTCTTGAAGGCACCATGCGGGTTTCTGTTGTGGCAACAGGCTTGACTTTGGAAGAAGATGAAATGGGTGAAACCAATAACGGTGTAACCTCAAATGTAACCGTTAATCACAGTGCATATGGCTTGAATGCAACGGCTGCTAATTCATTGGCAGCGCCTTCAACACCAGCGGCGAAACCTCTAGAAACACCAGCGGTTGAAGCTACTTCTGAAGCTGCTCCTGTGGTTGCTGCTTCAGCGCCAGAAGCTGCCCAACCTGAAATGTTTGAAGAGCCTGCATTTAGTGCACCTGTTCAACCTGCTGCAATTCAACCGACACCAGCACCTATTGCTGCTGCTCCCCATGCTGCTCCAATGGCACCACGTGCATCTAAACCTGCTGCACCGTTAATGCCAACTCAAGAAGATTTCCCGCCTATCGCGCGCCAACAATTAGAAGCACGTCACAATCAAGTGAATAACATTGCTGACCAAGCGCAAAAGAAGCGCAAAGGTTTGTTTGAGCGTCTTGCAAGTGTTGGGCTTGGTTCTCGTCCTTCAGCACCTGTTGCGCAACCGCAAGAGCCTGTTGTTGTACCTGAAAAAGCGCCAATAACTGCGGCAAATGCCCAGTCGAGCGCACAGCAACCAGGTAATGTTCACCAATTGCAAGCCGAGATTGATCCAGCCCTTGAAGACGATGAATTGGAAATTCCAGCATTCTTGCGTCGGCAAGCAAATTAAGGCTTATATTTAAGCTTCTTTGGGTTTTATCAAATTGTAATCAAATTAAGAAATCGGCGGTCACATTTCCGCCGATTTTTTCTTATCTACCAAGTGAGAGTGAAATTAAATTTGGTTAGTGACTGGCATCGATTGTAACAATCGCGTAAACCATGATTAGCTAACAAATAATATGTGTGGGTTTTGTGAAAAAGCTAAATAAAAATATTGGCCAACTTGGCCTTGCTGCAATGATGGCTGTTGCTGTGAGTGGCTGTAGTAGCATTGATACATCAGGCCTCTCAAGCGGTGGCATTGGCGATTATTTTACTGGTGACAGCAAAAAAACCAGCGTTTCAACAGGCAGTGGAGATGCAATTTCTCCTGACCTTGTAGCCGCTGATGAGACTGAGCCAGTCGCCAAACTTTACAATGCTGGTCTTGCAAAGATGAAAGACAAGCAATATCGCACGGCAGCGAAAAAATTTGCTGAAGTTGAGCGCCAACATCCCTATTCTAGTTGGGCAACGCGGGCGCTGATTATGCAAGCGTATTCGCAATATCAACGCAATGCTTATCCAGAAACCATCAATGCTTCTAAACGGTTCCTCACTTTGCATCCAGGCCATCGTGATGCTGCTTATGCGCATTATTTGATTGCTGTGAGCTATTATGAGCAAATTGGTGAAGTAACCCGTGATGCGACCGCTACACAACAAGCGCTTGATTCCCTTGATGAAGTGGCGCGGCGTTTTCCAGGCACAACGTATGCACGTGATGCCAAAGCCAAAGCTATTTTAGCCCGAGATCACTTGGCGGGTAAAGAAATGGAAGTTGGACGCTATTATCAAAAGAAGAAAGCTCATCTTGCCGCGATTAACCGCTTTAAAAAGGTGATGACGGATTATCAAACCACATCACACACGCCAGAAGCTTTGTACCGTCTGACGGAAACATACTTGGCCCTTGGTGTGCGATCAGAAGCGCAAACGGCTGCAGCCGTGCTTGGCCATAACTACCCAAACAGTATTTGGTATAAAGATGCCTACGCACTGCTCACAGGCCAAGGCTTAAGCCCTGAACAAAATCCTAAAAGCTGGATTTCTAAAGCGGTTAGCTCAATTACTGGCGGTTAATCTTGTTTATGGTCCTCTGTTTTAAGGAATAAGCACAACTGTGTTGTGCTTTATAAGTGCCATGATCTGCGATATTGGTGGTCATAATAGAGCTGGGAATTAGGGCTTAATAGCGCGCGGTGAATCGGCTATAAGTAACTTATGTTAACGACTTTAAGTATCAGAGATATTGTTTTGATTGAGAAACTTGATCTGGATGTTGAATCTGGATTGAGTGTTCTAACGGGTGAAACGGGGGCGGGTAAATCTATTTTGCTTGACTCGCTTGGCCTTGCCCTTGGCGCGCGCGGTGATGCGGGCCTTGTGCGCGCGGGCGCTGACAAGGGCGTGGTGACGGCCTCATTTTATGTACCTGATAATGCTTATATCAATGGTTTGTTGGCCGATGCTGGTGTCGATAGCGGTGAAGAACTGATTTTGCGACGGGTGCAAAACAAATCTGGGGCCAGCCGTGCGTTGGTCAACGATCAACCCGTGAGTGTTTCGTTACTTAAAACCATCGGCTCAGCTTTGTGTGAAATTCATGGTCAGCATGAGGCGCGCGCGCTGGTTGATGTGTCAGGCCATCGCGTGTTGCTTGATGCTTATGGTGGGTTAGAGAAAAAAGTGGCCAAAGTTTCTGCTTTGTTTGATGATTTGGCCAGTGTTCGCGCTGAGCTTGAAGCCCATCGCGTGCAGCTTGAGCGGGCCGAAATTGAACAAGCGTTTTTATCGCACTCGGTTATTGAGCTTAAAGAAATTGCACCCGTTGAGGGCGAAGAGGCAAAGCTGGCTGATACGCGCCAATTGATGATGCATAGCGAAGGGTTTTCTAAGCTTGTGTCAAATGCCCAAGGGGCGCTGTCTGGCGATGGCACTTTGGATGCTAAGCTTAACTCTGTGCTGCGCAAGCTGGAAATGCGGCGTGAGGAGGCAGGCGGAAGGCTTGATGAGGCGTGTAGTGCGCTTGACCGTGTTGTGGTGGAAATGAACGAAGCGCGCTCGGTGCTGGATGCTACGGCGGGGCAGTTTGTATTTAACGCCGATACGCTGGAAGACGCTGAAAAACGGTTGTTTGCGCTGCGAGCCATGGCGCGTAAACACAAAACCACGGTTGATGAATTGCCCGCATTGTTGGCGCGCTATGAAGATAGTCTGAATGCGATCGAAAATGGTGAGCAATTATTGGCCGAACTACAGAACCGTGAAGCCATAGCGCTTGATGCTTATCTCATTAAAGCGCGAAAGCTTAGCGAAGCGCGCGTTAAAGCGGCTTTGCGTTTAGACAAAGAAGTTATGGTTGAATTACCTCCTTTGCGGTTAGAAAAAGCCCGGTTTGAAACCTTTGTTGATGCCAATGAAGAACGGTGTGGGCAAAAGGGCATCGATAGGGTGGAGTTTATGGTTGCGGCAAACCCTGGTGCGCCTGTTGCCCCGATGATTAAATCTGCTTCAGGTGGTGAATTATCTCGGTTTATGTTGGCGTTAAAGGTTGTTGTAGCGGCGTGTGCTTCGGCCCCGACATTGATTTTTGATGAGATTGATACGGGCGTTGGTGGCGCTGTTGCCGATGCTATTGGTAAGCGCTTGGCGCAATTATCCAAAGACCTGCAAGTGCTGGCTATTACGCACTCTCCACAGGTGGCGGCGCGGGCTGATGACCATATGCTGATTTCAAAAATTGCAGAAGTTGGTGGCGGTGATGAACGCGCCGTTACGCGAATTGCACGTTTGAACGGGGATGCAAAACGCGAAGAAATTGCCCGTATGTTATCAGGTGCATCGGTCACCGATGAAGCGCGCGCACAAGCTGATCGATTGATGGTGAGTGGGGAATGAGTGAGTATTCAAGCGTTGATGTTGAAGCGCTAAACGAAGATCAAGCAGCGGCTGAACTCAAGCGGTTGTCCGCTGAAATTAGCAAGCATGATACACGCTATTACGCTGATGATGACCCTGAAATATCAGATGGGGATTATGATGCTTTAAGGCAACGCAATGACCGTATTGAAAGACGGTTTCCTTATTTGGTTCGCGATGATAGCCCGTCCAAAAAAGTTGGTGTCAAAGTTTCTCGCGGCTTTGAAAAGGTTAAACATGCGGTTCCGATGTTGTCATTGGGCAATGCTTTTAGCGACGAAGATGTGGTTGATTTTGATGAGCGCGTGAGGCGGTTTTTATCACTAGAAAAATCTGCAAAATTGGACTTTACTGCAGAGCCGAAAATTGATGGTTTATCGATTTCTATTCGCTATGAAAATGGCAAATTGGTTCAGGCTGCAACGCGCGGCGATGGTGCTGAGGGCGAAAATGTCACCCAAAATGTTCTAACTATCGACGAATTGCCCAAACAAATAGTCGCCAATGACTTCCCTGATGTGTTTGAGGTTCGCGGTGAAATATATATGTCAAACAGTGACTTCGCAGCGCTTAATGAGAAACAGATTCAAGTTAAAGGTAAGGTTTTTGCTAATCCACGCAATGCGGCGGCTGGATCTTTACGGCAGTTGGATGTGTCGATCACTAAGCAGCGGCCTTTGAAGCTTTTTGCTTATGCTTGGGGTGAAGTTACAGGTGGTGTTGATAGTTTGCCAAGTGATACACAATCGGGAATGTTCAAAGCGTTAGAGCGCTGGGGTTTTCCTGTTAATCCGTTGACTAAAGTGTGTTCATCGGCCGATGAAATGATCGCACATTATAAGATGATTGAAGAGCAACGCGCATCGCTTGGTTATGATATTGACGGGGTGGTGTATAAGGTTGATCGGCTTGATTATCAGGAACGCTTGGGCTTTCGCTCACGCGCGCCGCGTTGGGCCATTGCGCATAAATTCCCCGCAGAAAAAGCTACCACGATTATTGAAGGCATCGACATTCAAGTGGGCCGCACGGGGGCGTTAACGCCCGTGGCGCGATTGCTGCCAGTGACGGTGGGCGGGGTGGTTGTCTCGAACGCCACGTTGCATAACAAAGACTATATCGAAGGCAAGGGACAGAACGGTGAGGAACTGCGCGGCGGACATGATCTGCGTGTTGGCGATACGGTGACTATACAGCGCGCTGGCGATGTTATTCCGCAAATTGTGGATGTGGATATTTCAAAGCGACCTAGCGATGCTGAACCGTTTGAATTTCCAACGCTTTGCCCAATATGCAAAAGCCATGTGACGCGCGAAATTAACGAAAAGACCAAAAAGAAAGATGCGGTGTCGCGTTGTTCTGGTGGGTTGGCGTGTTCGGCTCAAGTGCTGGAACGGCTCAAACATTTTGTATCGCGTGGTGCGTTTGATATTGATGGCATGGGCGATAAAGTCATTGATGAGTTCTATGAACTTGGTCTGGTTAAAACACTGCCTGATATTTTTACTCTCGAAAAGCGTGATGCTGACAATGAGTTGAGTAAAATTGCCAATCGTGAAGGTTGGGGCAAAACCTCAGCGCAGAACCTGTTTGAGGCGATCAATTCATCACGCAAGGTTGAGCTGGCGCGGTTGATTTATGGTTTGGGTATTCGCCATGTGGGTGAAACCACGGGCCGTATGCTGGCGCGCCATTATGGCAATGTGGAAGTGTTTTCAAGCGCAATGAAATTGGTTGCTGCTGATAAACAGGGCGCTGAGTACCATGCGCTTATCGACATTGATGGCCTTGGCGATGCGGTGGCAAACTCCCTTGCTGACTTTTTTGCCGAAGAACACAATGTGAGCGTGTTTGATCGCTTGCTTGAACAACTTGATGTGCAAGACGTTGAGGCGGTTGAAGATACATCACCCGTTTCAGGCAAAACTGTGGTGTTTACGGGCAAGCTTGAGAAAATGAGCCGTTCTGAAGCTAAAGCTATGGCCGAGCGTTTGGGGGCGAAGGTTTCGGGTTCTGTGTCGGCTAAAACGGATTTGCTCGTAGCAGGACCGGGTGCTGGATCTAAACTTAAAAAAGCAGAAAGCCTTGGTGTTAAAGTGGTAAGTGAAGACGGTTGGTTTGAGTTGATAGATTGAGCGTGATATACGCTAGCGTTTTAAAATCAGCATAATTAAACCCACTGAAACTGTAATAACCCCCAACCATTCCAGCAAATTCAATGTTTCCCCAAGAATGGGAATAGCTAACAAGGCTGCGGTGGCGGGAACAACGGCAGCAAACCCTGCGGCCGCCGTAGTGCCAAGTGATTGGATTGTATACGTGAAGAAAATTAGCGCCAAAAAGCTTGGGCCTAATCCTTGAAAAACCAATTGCAAAAGAATTTCATTGGTACTTGCGATGTCTAAAGTAGACGGTAAGAAAAAATACCATATGGGTAAAAATGCAATGGCGTTTGGTAGGTTTATAATGGCTAAGGTTTGTTTGGCTGTGAGTTTCCATTGGCGCAACAACACCATGTAAGCGGCAAGAACAAATGATGCGGCCATAAAGAATGGCAAGCCATTTAAGTTTGCAGTGCCGACAGCACGGATATTCTCAAATCCGACAAGTATGCTTCCCGCGATGATAACGGCAATGGCGATCACGGATCTTTTGGGAAGTACATCACGCAGAAAAACCCATGCAAAAAATGCGGTAAAAATGGGCATGGTGCCATTGGCAAACACACCAGCAAAAGCTGCCGGTGAGCGGTCAAGCCCCATGTACATCAGTACAGAATAAATAATGCCGGGTCCAAGGGCTGCCAATATCAACACTTTGGCAATGGATAAATGCTTGGGCCAGTAAAGGAAAACAAAGGGCAAGGTCAACAAACTGCCAAGCATAAACCGCAAAGCGGTTATGTCGTATGGCGTGAGGTTTCCCGTAACGCCAAGGCGGGCAAACACGATAAACCCTGACCAAATGGCAATGAAACCAAGGCCCGTTAAATAGCCAAGAGTATTACTCGTTTCGTTGTCGATCAACTTTGAGGGGGTGGGTTGGTTCATAGGTTAGGTTTGCACCACAAACAAGTGTTTGCAAAGCAGTAATTTCATTGCCAACACTGATTGTGCACATAAGCAATTTATTGTCGATTAAACCAGCGTCCACGCTTTGGAGACAACAAAATTGCAGCATATTTTTTGCGCTCTTGAGGTGTTAATTTGTCAATAAAAATTTTGATGAGTTCAGTGGATTTGCTATGAATTACATCTTCAGCAGCGCCTACTTTTGCCAAAGCAGCGCTGAGTTCTTCAGGTTTGTAATCGGTTTTTAAGGTGCGAGCAAAATTGGCGCGGGCATTTGCAAGGGCCAATAATTGTGGTTTCATCGCGGCTTTGTGGTTGCGCACAAGTTGATGAATTTCGAGACGTTTTTCACGTGGAAGTTTCCACATGAGGTGAGTACCTGCATGGCGCATTGCGTTGGGGCTTGCCAAACGACCGTGCTTGCCAGCGACTTTAAATCCAGCTGGACCAAAATATGCTCGCGAGCCGATTGCGCCGATAATAAGTAGGTTTAACGAGAGTGAAATCACCAGAAGAATTTTCATCCAGCGTGGGGATTTTTTTTGCGGTAACTGTGTTTGCGTGTCGGTCATAATAAACTCTCTGTGGCTGAAAAGCCGTCTAAAATGTTGTAAATTTCAAAATCGCCTGTTTGTTCAATGCCTGCTAATTCCAATGGAGCGGTAACCAACAAGTTGGCAATGTCATTGGTGCCTGACCAAATGCCGATGACTAGCGAGGCAGCCATTATGCCGCCAACCAGCCATTTATCGGTGGTGAAAAGGGCCTTTTTTCTGGCATTGCGCTTTGCCGCTAAATTTACAATTTCAGCACTTTGGGTGCTTGGTTTTGTTGCTGCTAGTATTTGATCTGCAAGCAGGGGGGATGCGGGTGGCGGTGTGGCCAAGCTTAAAAGCTGATCGAGTGCGCGTTCTTGGCTTTGGTTTAAATCATTGGTGTTCATGTGTTGTTACCTGTTTCCAGCAATTGACCAATATCTTTTGAAAGTGTGGCCTTGAGTGATCTTCGTGCACGTCCAAGCAAGCTTTCAACTGCTTCAACGCTGGTGTCTAAAATGTGTGCTGCCTCAATATTTGAAATCTCTTCAAAATGAGACAAGGTAATGGCGTGCCTTTGACGTTCTGGCAGTTTTGCGATTGCAGCGTTTACGCGGTCGATACGCTGAAGGTTTTGCTGAGCTGTACTCAAAGCTTGTTCTGGCGTTGGGCCTTCATCGACCAAGATAGCCTCGAGCGGTTCGATGGGCACCGTTTTAGCTTTTCGTTGACGGTCAATACAAGCGTTTAGAGTGACGCGATAAAGCCATGTTGAAAACTTTGCCTTGCCTGGTTTGAAACTTTCAGGTTTGTTCCAAATTTTCAAAAACACTTCTTGTGCCACTTCGTCAGTATCAGCGTGCGATTGAAGCGTTCGCCAAGCCAATGCTCGAACATTGTCTAAGTGGTTGTTCAAAAGTTGAGTAAAAGCCTGCTGACGTTTACTGGTTTCATCACTGGCCCCGTCATTGGCCCCATTTCGGTTTGAAATTAGGGCCAACAGGTTTTCATCGTCTAGCGAAGTGCCGCGTTGCGGTTGTAGGCTTTTGTTCAAGTTAACCAACAAGGCAATCCTCTTAGGGTTTCAAGTTCAATTTTGATCTTGAGGCTTTTTATTCCACGGATTTTTATATTCCATCCGTTCGCCACCACCTTGGCCGTAGCCGTGGCCTTTTCCGTAGCCTTTGCCCTGTTCTTTGCCATGGCCATACCCTTGGCCATATCCTTGACCGTTTCCTTGGTTATGACGCATCATGCGTTTTTTGAAGTGGCGGCCGCGTTGCATCATTTGACGGACTTCTTGCTTTGTTACTTCGCCGTCGCCATTTTTATCGGCACGGTCGAACAAACGCATTGGTTTTGCATCAAATTCATCTTTGGTGATTTGGCCATCGCCATTTGCATCAAGGCGTGAAAGCATTTTATAACGTAGGCGCACTTGCATGCGGCGTAGTTTTTTCTCTATGGCCTTGTCAATTTCTGCAACTGTAACAGTGCCATCATTATCGGCATCCATTTTCGCGAAACGTTGTTCACGAGCTTGCTGGGCTTCTTGACGGGTGATTACGCCGTCTTTGTTGAGGTCAAGCTTTTTGAAGATGTTCTTGCCCATGTTTTTGCCCATGCCCTTGCCCATGTGGCTGCCAAACTTGTGTCCGCCCATGCCGTTGTGACTTCCTGGCCCAAAGGCAAAGGCGCTTGATACACCGACGATGAGGACTGCGCCGACAGCTGTTAAAGCGAGTGGTTTTTTATAAGACATAATTTACTCCATGTTTGGTTGCGGTATGAGCTTAATACGCATGTACCCATAAATTCCGTCTTATTTTTTTAGATGTTTTTTGTGGCTAGTTTAAGCCATGTGGTTTCTTGCTCGTTTAATGACGGCGAAATTTGGTTAAATACCGTGGTGTGATAATCGTTCAACCACTGTTTTTCGGATGCTGATAAAAGCGCTGTGTTGATTAGTCGTAGATCAATTGGTGCTAGTGTTAGGGTTTCAAATCCGTGCATTGGCCGATCGCCACCGTTGCAACCTTCTAGAGGGGTAACAGCGACAAGGTTTTCGATGCGGATGCCAAATTCACCTTCTTTGTAAAATCCAGGCTCATTTGAGAGGATCATTCCTTCTTGCAAAGGTACGGTGCCAGCTTTTGAAATTCGAGCTGGTCCTTCATGCACACACAAAAAGCTGCCAACGCCGTGGCCCGTGCCGTGGTCGAAATCTAAACCAGTGTTCCATAAGTGTTGGCGTGCGAGAATGTCGAGTTGGGCTCCGTTGGTGCCTTTTGGAAAGCGGGCGCGTGATAGGCCGATCATGCCTTTTAGAACCAGCGTGTTGGCGCTGCGCATTTCATCGGTTGGATTACCGATTATAACCGTTCGAGTGATGTCTGTGGTGCCGTCAACATATTGCCCGCCTGAATCGCACAAGTAAATATCACCAACGTTGAGCTTTGCATTGGATGAGGTGGTGACGCGATAGTGGGTGATGGCCCCGTGAGCGCCAGCAGCTGATATGGTATCGAATGAAATTTCTTTGAGTTTGCCCGTGTCGGCGCGAAATTCTTCTAGCTTGGTAGATGCTGTTATTTCATCTAATTGACCGTCTGCGGCATTCTCATCGAGCCAACATAAAAACCGTGCCATGGCGACACCGTCGCGTTTGTGAGCATCACGAGCGCCTTGAAGTTCGGTTTTGTTTTTTATGGCTTTTGGCAAAATGCATGGGTCTTGGGCAGGGATGATAGTGGCGTGTGCGGCCAGTAAGATTAAACGAACTTTTTCTGGCGCTGTGGCTTTGTCTAGCATGACATGAGCATTAGCCTTGCCAAGGTCCGTTAATGCAGCTTCAAATTTATTGGGGGCGATAATTTTTGTGGTTGCTTCCAACTCATTCATGACACCGTTTGGTACTTTATCTGCGTCAAGAAAAAGCAAAGCTTTGCCTTTGGCAGGTACAATAGCGTACGCAAGAACAACGGGATTGTGGGCGATTTCGTTGCCACGAATGTTAAACAACCAAGACACGCTGTCGGTTAAAGTGATTACAACAGCATCAGCAGATTTTTCAATAAGTTTGGTTTGAATGGCGGCGATTTTATCAACTGTTGTTTGCCCAGCGTACTCAATCGACTGGGCAAAAATGGGTTTTGATGGTTTGGCGGGCGCATCCTCCCAAACGAAGTCAACCAAATTTT
>JAMOMM010000224.1 GCA_027067085.1 Hyphomicrobiales bacterium | reverse complement strand
ACGGCACTATCTTCAATTTGCCAAAGTGGTTTAAGGATAATCAGACTTAATTGGTAAACACGGGTTTAATTCCGCTCACGGCTGATCCTCGCTGCGCTCGGGCCTGCGCTGGCGCGGCCTGATCGGCCGAGGTGCGGTCGCACCTAGTTTCAGAAGTTTACGGCTGAGTATACCGCAGGGTTTGCCGAAGCGTGTTGCTATTCACAACTTTCTTACAAAGAATTTAGTGGCTTTTTGTTGGGGTTGGGTTCACAACAGAAATCAGATACAATGTGTACCTTACGTAAACTATTCAGTGAGACGTTTTAATGAAATTTGTGATGCCGTTTCTTGTGGCTGCTTCTATGTTGTTTTCAACATCGTTAATTGCCAAACCCCTTAATATTGATGTCAGTGAGTTCACGCTCAAAAACGGCATGAAAGTTGTGGTTATTCCTGCCCACCGCGCGCCTGTTGTAACCCATATGGTGTGGTATAAAGTTGGTGCGGCTGATGAAGAGAATCGCAAATCTGGCATTGCCCACTTTCTTGAGCACCTGATGTTTAAAGGCACTAAAAACCGCCCTGCTGCTGATTTTTCAAAAATCATTTCACGCAATGGTGGCCAAGACAACGCTTTTACCCATCAAGATTATACGGGCTACTACCAGAGCATTTCTAAAGACCGTTTAGAAATGGTGATGGAGCTGGAAGCTGATCGGATGCAAAATCTGATTATTTTGGACAAAGACATTGCAACTGAACGCGATGTGGTGAAAGAAGAGCGCCGCACCCGCACCGACAACAAGCCTGATAGATTGTTCAACGAGCAACTTTATGCCGCGCTCTATACTGCTCACCCATATGGCATTCCCATTATTGGCTGGATGTCAGAAGTTGCAAAGCTAACCCGCGCCGATGCAATTGCGTTTTATAAAAAGTATTACACGCCTTCAAACGCCATTTTGGTTGTTGCAGGAGATGTGACACCTGAACAAGTTTTAGCGCTGGCAAAGAAACATTATGGTGTTTTGAAAAACAGTGCCACGCCAGGGCCACGGGTTCGCACCCAAGAGCCAAAGCCCATCGCCGCGCGCCGTGTCATCATGCGTGATAAACGCGTTGCCTCGCCTTATGTGACCCGCATGTATTTGGCCCCTAGCTTTTTACGCGCTAAAAAAAGCGAAGCTGAAGCTCTTGACCTATTAGCCGATGTTTTGGGTGGTGGCACAACCAGTCGCCTTTACAAACAATTTGTTATTAAAGACAAAATAGCGGTTAGTGTTGGTGTTTGGTATTCTGGATCAAATATGGATTCTGGCACGTTTGGCATATATGCTGTCCCACTACCGGGTGGTGATCTGGACGCACTTGAAAAGAAATTAGATGCCTTCATTGCGCAAACGCTCAAAACAGGTATCACCCAAAAAGAGCTTGATCGTTCACGCCGTGTGATGAAAGCAGAAACTGTTTATACCCTTGATAGCCAAGCCTCACTCGCCAATGTTTTTGGTCGTGCACTGGTTGGCGGGCGTTCGGTTGAGCATATTTTATCTTACCCTGATCGCCTTGATGCGGTCACGCTAGACGATATTAAAAATGCAGCTGCCAAAGTGCTTAAAATTGAGCGCTCGGTAACTGGACACCTTTTAAACGACAAATCTAAGTAACAGGCTAGCAAATCCCATGAAAAAAATTATTTCTACATTCGTTGGCTTGTTTGCAAGTTTGTTTATGCTTTCAAGCACAGCCCACGCCATCGAAATTCAAGTGGTAAAATCTGACACGGGCGTTACCGCTTGGTTGGTTGAAGATCACTCAAACCCGCTTATTGCCATGCGTTTTTCATTCAAAGGTGGGTCGACAAGCGACCCAGATGAAAAATTAGGCATGAGCGATTTTCTATCAGGCATGCTTGATGAAGGGGCGGGCGATATTAAGTCCACTGAGTTCCAACAGATCATTTCAGACCTGTCAATCAAGATGAGTTTTTCAGCTAAGCAAGATCGCTTTAACGGTTCTTTACAAACGCTCACTGAAAACCGTGATAAAGCTTTCTCGATGCTAAAGTTAGCTCTAACTTCTCCACGTATGGATGCTGCTCCATATGCTCGTATGTTACAACAAAATCTTGTTGGCCTTAAAACTGATAAAGAAAACCCTCGCACCATTGTTTCTCGCGCATGGTTAAAAACAATGGTTGGCAACCATCCTTATGCACGGCCGAAAACAGGCACTGAAGTAACTTTAAAAAACATCACAGCACAAGACCTTAAAGACAAAGCAAAAATGTTGTTCACCCGTGATGACCTATTGATCGCGGTAACTGGTGACATTGATGCCAAAACCCTCAAGAAACTCCTTGATGATACCTTTGGCTCATTACCAGCAAAATCTTCTGTGCCAAGCATTACCGATGCGAGCGTGAATACCAAAGCGATGGTTCAAATTATTGATCGCAATATGCCCCAAAGCGTTATCCAATTTGGCCAACCTGGCATTAAGCGTTTGGATAAAGACTTTATCCCTGGTTACATCGTTTTCCATATTCTAGGCAGTGGGCAATTTTCATCGCGCTTGATGGAAGAAGTTCGCGAAAAACGCGGGTTAGCTTATTCAGCTTATGCTACCCTTTTTCCGATGGACCATGCTGGGTTGGTTTTGGGTTCAACGGCAACGGTAAATGCGCGCGTTGGCGAGACTGTTAAAGTCATTCGTGACGAGTTTGCGCGAATGCAAAAAGATGGTCCAACCCAAAAAGAGCTTGATGAAGCGGTTGCCTATTTAACGGGCGCTTATGCGCTAAGGTTTGATACCAATTCAAAAATTGCGGGCCAATTGCTTGGCACAATGACAGCGCGAAGCGGTATTGATTATATCAAAAACCGCAATGCACTCATTCGTGCCGTGACGTTGGCTGATGTTAAGCGCGTGGCTAAACGTATTTTGAAAGCCGATCAATTGACTTTCACTATCATTGGCAAGCCCGAAGGTGTTACAGCAACAACAAACTAATCGCCAATTTGAGCCAGAACAATATTCACACCACACCTTTGTGTGTAGCTTTTTGTGAATAATTTAGTTCTGGCTCTAATCTTATCAAACGCCTAGACTCTGAACAAATTGGCAAGGGAATCAGCTAAGAACTGCTTCTCGTTTGCATTGAAATAAAGGGGCGCTTTGGTGCATATTCAACAAGATGTTTCTCGCTGTTTGTCAGCTGCAATTGGTGATGCTGGGTTAAGCCCTGCAGAGCTTGATGGTACGTTAGAAAGAGCCGAACTGGCGCTTGAAAAAATGCGGGCGCTGCACAAATCAGGCCAACTTGCACTGTTGGATGTTCCCAATCAAACCGATGATCTGGCTGCGTGTGAAGAAGCAGCTAAAATTTTAATGACGGGCGCTACGGACGTGGTGCTGCTTGGCACAGGCGGTTCAAGTCTTGGGGCGCAAGCCTTGGCGCAATTGGCTGGTTATAAAGTTTCAGGTATTATTCCTTTCAAGCTTAATAACCGCACTTTACGCGTCCACTTTCTTGATAACCTTGATGCTGAGATGCTTGACCAAGCTTTGCGAGATCAGGGCATGTCGACCACCCGGTTTTTAGCGGTTTCAAAATCTGGCAGCACCGCTGAGACTGTCATGCAAATGACCATCATGCTTGATGCGCTAAAAGACAACGGGCTGGATTGGAACGCAGCCAATCATATGGTTGTCTTAACCGAGTTAGACAAACCTGATACCAACACAGTTTTAAAACTGGCAAAGCGCCACAAACTGATGGCTTTGGAGCATTCTAGTGATATTGGCGGGCGTTATTCTGTCCTCACAAACGTTGGTATGCTTCCAGCTATCGTAATGGGGCTTGACCCTCGCATCATTCGTAAAGGGGCGCAAACGCCTACGAATGATGTTTTCAGTTCAAAATCGGCAAAAGACATTCCTGCTGCACTTGGCGCGGCGGTCAATATTGCGTTGATGGAAAACAAGGGTATTACCACCACTGTTATGATGCCTTATGCTGATCGCCTGCGGTTATTCTCAACTTGGTTCCAACAGCTTTGGGCTGAAAGTGTGGGTAAGGACGGCAAAGGCACAACACCGCTAGCAACCGTTGGCCCTGTCGATCAACACAGTTTGATGCAATTGTTTTTAGACGGGCCGCGTGACAAGTTGCTTAACGTCATTCAACTGCCTACAGCGGGCGAAGGTCCACAAATTCCAGTGTCGTTTCGCTCTGACCCATTGGTTGGCTATCTGGCGGGACATTCGGTTGGCGATCTGACCGATTGTCAACAACGCGCAACGGTTGAAACTTTCACCCGTAATAAACGCCCTGTACGGGTGTTTAAAATGGATGGCCTTGGCGAAGAGCAATTGGGTGAACTCATGATGCACTTTATGCTTGAGACGATTTTGACAGGCTATATGATGGGCATTGACCCGTTTGACCAGCCAGCGGTTGAGCAATCAAAAATTTTGACCCGTGAATTTTTATCCAGCATGTAGGCTGATTGGCAGCCTTTAAAGGAACCACACTTTTGACCATTAGGCGCTTACCAGAAGGTACGATCAACCGCATTGCAGCTGGCGAAGTGATTGAACGCCCTGCCAGTGTGGTTAAAGAACTGGTTGAAAACGCCATTGATGCGGGCAGTCACCAGATCAATGTGCATTTGGTTGATGGTGGGCGCACGCTCATTCGCGTGGCTGATGATGGCAAGGGCATGAACGCTGATGAATTGGCTTTAGCGGTTGAACGCCATGCCACATCTAAATTGCCTGATGATGATTTGGTCAATATTCAAAGCCTTGGTTTTCGCGGTGAGGCCCTGCCCTCCATCGGGGCGGTGTCGCGGCTTAAAATTATATCGCGAGCCCGTGGTTCAAACGAAGCACATGAAATCCGTATTGAAGGTGGCCATGTGCACGATGTACGACCAGCATCTGGTGGTGATGGCACCGATATTGAAGTGCGCGATTTGTTTTATGCCGTCCCTGCCCGACTTAAATTTTTAAAGGCCGAACGAGCTGAAACGGGCGAAGTCGCCGCCATTATGCGCCGCCTTGCAATGGCGCGACCTGACATTGGTTTCAGTCTTATGTCGGGCGAGCGCCAATTGATTAACTTGGCAAAAAATGCCCCTGATATTGAAGGTCAGAAAAAACGCTTGTCTGATATTGAAGGTCAGAAAAAACGCTTGTCTGATATTATGGGGGCTGATTTTATTGAAAACAGTGTACCGATTGATGCGGTGCGCGAACCTTTTTCAATCCAAGGCTTTGCCAGCCTGCCAACGCTAAACCGATCACAATCAACCATGCAATTCATGTTCGTTAATGGCCGCGCTGTTAAGGACCGCACCTTGCTTGGCGCGGTGCGTGGAGCCTATTCTGATTTTTTGATGAAACAACGCTTTCCAATGGTGGCATTGTTTATCACCAGCCCGCCAGAATATGTTGATGTAAATGTGCACCCAGCAAAGGCCGAGGTTCGGTTCCGCGATCAGCGCAGCGTGAATTCAATGATTATTTCTTCCATTCGCGAGGCTATTGGCTTTGCTGGACACCGCACCGCCTCAACCAATAGCGAGAACACCATCAACGCATTTCGCAATTCTGTTCAGGGCCAATATGATGGTTCGCACGGCAAACATTTTTCGCCAACGCGTCCAAGAATGGGCGAGCATGCCTTTAATGAAGATGGGCAAAACTCTGGCGTGCAAAGCTTTGATGGCTTTGCCTCCACCAGCGCCGATACCAGCGCGCACAATGCACCACTATCTGATGATGTAGACAAACCACTTGGCGCGGCACGGGCGCAATTTCATGAAAACTACATTCTAACCCAAACCAAAACTGGCATTGTCATTGTCGATCAACACGCAGCGCATGAACGTTTGGTTTTAGAAAAACTCAAAGCCCAACGAGAAGCCAATGCCATTGCCATGCAGCCGCTACTGGTTCCAGAGGTGATTGCCATGGATGCTGCAAGTGTTGAACGGTTCGCTGGCGTTGCTGATGAGTTGGCACAAGCAGGCTTAGTGCTTGAACCTTTTGGACCCGATGCGATTGTGGTGCGTGAAGTGCCTGCACTTTTAGCTGGCGCCAAGATTGCAAATCTCATTAATGATCTATCAAACGATCTCGACACCATTGGCGAAGGCTTGAGTTTAAACGAGCGATTTGAACATGTGCTGGCCACCATGGCGTGCCACGGGTCAGTGCGATCAGGTCGCCGTCTAAAACCAGAAGAAATGAATGCGTTGCTTCGCGGTATGGAAGCAACGCCGTTTTCTGGTCAATGCAATCACGGCCGCCCGACATATGTAGAACTATCTCTAGCAGACATCGAGCGACTGTTTTCGCGGCGTTAGAGTCGGTCTGGTTTAAATTGAACCAGACCGACCAACTTAAGGTATTGATAATCTTGCGTTTCATGCAGTGTTTGTGATTCAAACAAAACATGAAACGCTCTAGTGAAACGACTTAAAACGTTCCATAGGCTCGGCTTTGCACATCTGTGTTGTGTAACACTTCATCGACATAACCTTTGAAGTCTTTAAACGGATTGCCATCTGTGGTCATTACATCTGGCGTTAGCTTTTGAACTTCTGTAAGAATCATCTCACCAACTTTTCTTTTTTCCGTTGGTGTGAGGTTTGCAAATTCTGGATGCGTTTGAGCATATTTTTTATATGCTGATTCATAAACTTTTTGCCCAAATTCCATATTTGCTTCATCGCCATCACCCATTGAGAAAAATTTTAATGCGGCATAGGCAGCATCTTTTACTGGCGTAGAAGAGATAACCTTGGATGTTAACTCATCGGTTATATATTCTTCCAATGTCATATCAGGTTTTTTAAGTGGTGCATGACCATCTGCTATATTGTCAGGCGCTGCAAACATATCAATCGTTGGTGTCATTGCGGGTGGCAGAGCTATGTTTTTACCATCAATGTTTGCAACATAAACCCGTTCACCAAACTGATTAACCATCGCTTTTGCCGCATTAGGGGTAAATTGAATATTTATGCCAAGACCTGTTGTGCCAGGAAGAATCGCTTTAATGCCTTCCCCAACACCGCGTGCGATTGCACCGCCTTTGCTTTTTGGCAATTTAAGTTTTCTACGGGTTTTTTCTTTTTCTTGTGAATTAACAACAAAATCGTTGGCATCACCAGATTCTGCACCAATTAAGAAAATCAAATCACCTTCTTGGCCAGAATTGTTTCCACCACCATGATTGGCATTAATATCCTGTGGTTTGGTTCTGATTTGCGCATAAAAATTAGTGCCATTAAGCATTGGAACCTTACTGCCATCCATCATGATGTCGTAATTAATGCCGACGGTAGCGCTATCAAATGCTTTTTCTAGAGCTGACATTCCTTGAGTTTCAGGTTCCAAGTTAAATGCTTCTACATTTGTATTCGTTCCAGTAATTGCATCTGCAACCTTGCCTGCACCGTGTGCGCTTGCGTTCATTAGGTCACGCATGGTGATACCAATTCGAATACGTGCATTGTTCCAATGTTGGGTATCAAACTGCGGGGACTTTTCCATTTTGCCCGTTTGTTTGTTTTTGCGCGTTTTTGGTGTTTTCCCAGCTGGGAGCTGCATTGCATCACGGACAGATTTTGCCTTGTTGTTTTGTACGCTCTCACCAACGCCCATCAAAAAATCAGCTTGAACTTTTGGCAACTTATTAATTTCTCTAACGATACTCTTTGCAATTGGTTTTGGCAGTCCTTCGATGAATTTTGGCACGGCTGCTGCGCGAATTTGCATAACCATATGACCCCAGTCATTGCCAGCGGCCTGATCGCCAAAGTAAGTTTCCAAATTGTCTGTATATAATTCAAACTTGGTACCCGTTGGCATTTTTTGTAAAAAGTTTGCAACTGGCTCACCAAAGAATTTGGCTGCCTTGGCTTTATCAACACCACCGTTTTGCGCATTCATCAGTACGGCACCATAAAATCCAGATGTTCCTGTTTGACCACCATTTACAGGATCCTTGGACAAATCAGCTGTTGGCAATTGACCCATTTTACTGATGTCCATACCTTTTATTTCATGCTCAACCTTTTCGATATGCTCCATTTTTTTGGTGTTGGCCTCACCAAACATTTCCACCCGCTTTTCGTGTTTTGTAAGAGGAACAGTGATTGGTTCATGACGCGTTTGATAAGGAATCGTGATTTCGTCACCAGGCATCAATCGGTCATTTTTTGTGTCATTCAAACTCATTAGTTCAGGATACTTATTTTCATCGCCCAAATATTGTTGCGCGATTGAAGAATAGGTTTCGCCTGGTAAAACAACTTTCATTTCCGTTTTTGGTAGCTCTTTACCAATAGGGAATAAATCCACACCTAGAGCTGTAGGATCAAACTCTAAAGCAGGTCCTGTCGGGAGCGTTTGCGGATTATCAGGCATAGCCAACGGAACCGTTTTGAAGCTATCTGCTTTGACTGTTTTTAAATCCACGCCTTGCCAAACTGTTTCCACACTTTCTTTTTTGGTTTCAGGTTGAGCTAGCTGAGGTCGAGGCTGATTGGCTTGTTGTTTAGAAGGAATAGTTAACCGCATTCCTGGCTGCAACCTATCGCTATCAAGAATATTGGCACTCATAATAGCTTCGTACTTAGTTCCATCACCGTAATACTTTTTTGAAATCGACCACAAGGTTTCATTCTTTTTTACGGTGTGAACTGGTGTCTCAGGCTGACGGTCAGTTTGTGCTGTGGTCACGGCTGTATCAAATTTATCTGCTTGTACAACACCACCTGCCAAAGCATTATCTTTGGCAGGGGTAACAGTTGGGTTTATAATTGCATTTGAATCGGTCATCAAAAATCCTATTTGATTAGTTGGTTCATCCCAATGACAATTAAACCAAAAAATTAACCGATTTTCGACTGGTGCAGGATACGTAGATCGCTACGTAGTTTTAGGTTCATCCACCTCTTTCACACCAACAGCGGCGCGATATAAGTGCCATGTGGAATGACCAAGAATTGGCAACACAACAATCAACGCAACAAAAAACGAAGCTAAACTGAGTGCAAATAAAACACCTATAATTCCAGCCCATAGCGCCATTGGCTTCGGATTTTTCAACACCACTTTTACCGAAGTAATCATCGCAGTTACAAAGTCCACGTGCTGATCGAACAGCAATGGCAAAGACACAACAGTAAGCGAGAACACGATAAACGAAAGAGCGATACCGGCGGCATTGCCCAATACAAAGAACAAAAAGCCAGAGGGGGTTGTCATGATCGCATTGACCAACTCTGGGAAAGCAATCGGTTTCATACCAAAAAAGATCACATAAAGAGCAACGGCAATATCAAGCCAAATGATATAAGAGAACGTTGTCACCACTGCCATCCAGCTTAGGTCTTTGCCTCCTGCTGTGCGTGTTGATGAGATAACGCATGACCAAGACAATTTTTTGCCTTGCTCAAGACAATGGGAAACTTCATAAATTCCCGATGCTACAAATGGTGCAAGCAAGGCAAAACCTGTTGCCATCGGGTAGACGTAATAATTTATTTCTAAGGTATTGAGCAAATATATCATCACCCAACCCAAAGCTGCATATGCAAGTCCAAACGCCAAACCATACTGCGGTGCTTTGGCAAAGTCACGTAAGCCTGCCCGCATCGCCTTGGAAATATGGCTATATTCTAGCGTATTTACCGTTGGTTTTACGGCTTTTATAACTTCAAATTCTTCTTTAATGTCTTTTACTGAGCCTGTCATGGTCCCTCCAATTATTTTCGTTTTTGAATAAGTATGGCGCGATGAGCAAAATTGCACAAGGCAGAACTTTACTCTGCGCAATGCGCGTCGCTGGAAAATTACTGGTAACTCATTGGCAAGTCATTGGTAAATCACTAGCAAATCGCTGGCATATCATTGGCAAATCATTGTATGGTCTGGCCGATGAGCTGGAACAGACATAAAGATAAAAAAACGCGGCGCGGTTATCACCATGGAAACTTGCGCGAAGCATTGATTGATGCTGCGTTGGGTTTAATCGCTCGCAAGGGGCCAGAAGGGTTTACCTTTGCTGAAGCTGCTCGCGAAGCAGGTGTTAGTGCGGCGGCACCTTATCGCCATTTTAAAGATCGTGAAGAATTGGTTCTTGAAGTGTCACGGCGCGGCTATGAGCAATTTGCCGAACGCCTTACCAAAGCATGGGACGGTGGCAAACCAGATGCCAACACCGCCTTAAAGCATGTGGGCCAAGCTTACTTAGAATTTGCCCGCACCGACACAGCGTTGTTCAGCGCCATGTTTGAAAGTGGCATTCCTGTATCAGCTGACCGTGACCTGAAAAAAGCCAGTGATGCTGCTTTTGATGTAATCCAAAATGCAGCAGAAAAAATTTGCGCTACAATTGAAAAACAACCAAGGCCGCCTGCCCTTATGGTGGCTTTACATATTTGGTCAATGACCCATGGCCTTGCCAGCTTGTTTGCGCGCGGTGATAATGCGCGCCGCAGCTTACCCATGCCGCCAGAAGATTTACTGGAAGCGGGCGTACTGCTATATTTAGACGGGCTGGGTGTGCCTAGGTAAGGCAGGTGTGAGCAACGATATAGTTTTAGGTTCACGCTCGTAACCAATTCGTATTGCTATCCAAATTTTACTCTAATCTCAGACTGTTTGCATTACAGAAAACCACTACTAATTTAATCTAGATCAATGCACCTTTTCTAAAAACTCATCAGTATAATGATAGTTCCCAGCATGGTTTTAGATCATGGTGGTCTGGGATGCTGGGTTGTAAAAGCAGGAGTAACAACTCATGAAATTGACTTATAAAACTATAAAACCTGTCCTCTCAGTCATCGGCGTTATAGCGCTCTCAACTATCGCCCCACAAGTTTCCTATGCTGAAAGTGTTGGCCAGTGTTTACGCCATTGTGAACTTGGCAATGGTCAATCTAAACATAGCGCAATTCAAGGCGCGGCTCAGTTGAGGTTACAACAAGAGTGTGAGAAGGCATGCCAAGATCTGGGAGAAGCTCGATCAGCGTATATTAAGTGTATTAAAAATGCGACGAGTCAATCTGACCGCAAAGCATGCCGAGCAGATTATCGCTCAGACCGACCTGATACTTGGAAATACCGTTGAAGTAAAAATTGTTCAGTTGGCATAGGTGTCGGGTTAAATTGAGCAGGCTTATTTTCACTTAACTAAGTAGGGAAGGTCGTTTTAGCAAAAAGGCTGACTTGAGCCAGCCTTTTCAATTTGCTTTTGCCTTCCCTTCTTTTGACCCTTTATATCAGGTCAATGACCAGTCTCCTTGGGAAATTTTTACCCAAAGCAGCGGCTAAAGTTCACTTTAATATTGGTCATGGTCATGCTCATGCTCATTATGGCACAAGCGTTAGAAACGTGGTCGATAGATCTGCCGTTAGTATCTAGAGCGTTTCATGTTTTGTTTGAATCACAAACACTGCATAAAACGCAAGATTATCAATACCTTAAATATGTCGTTCTGGTTCAATCTAAACCAGAACGACTCTAGTACTTTCTAACTCTCCCAGCTGCTATTCTCTATTATTACGGTGTGGGGGTTTATTGTGTCGTGGGTTGCCAAGTCCAATAGTCAACAACGGGGAATATTGAAACAAATAAAATTGCTCTCCTCTTGACACATGGCCATGCCTTACCTACCTATGTAAATGTAATAAACATTAACATAGTGCTCAACTTTAACCAATGAGAGGTCGAAATGGAACTGGCA
>JAMOMM010000223.1 GCA_027067085.1 Hyphomicrobiales bacterium | reverse complement strand
ATGCGTTTGCCATTGGCATTTTCGAGCATATGGCGAATGAGGGTGGTTTTACCCGCACCTAAAAAGCCAGTGACAACAGTTGCGGGAATTTTTTTTGTACGAATTGATTTTTGTGAAAAAGTCATGGGATCAGTCTTTAATTAGGTTTTGCATTTTCATTGCGTATCCAAGAACAGTGCCCATGACAACCCAAGTTATAGCCATAATGAACAGTGAATTTGCGACATAGTTTTGAATAAGATAAGCGGGGATTGATGTTTCGTGGTCTTCTGGTTGCGGTGCGCCAATAAAATGGGGGATTGTAAACAGGATAATGGCAATAATAACGGAAATTAAACCGCCGCGCAGAGCAATAAGACCAACGCCAAAAGCACCTGATACAATGGTGCCCCACCACCATATCTGACGCTCTGTTAAATCTGCAGCAGGCATGGCTGGCAATTCAGGTGGTAATCCAGCTGAGGGAGAAAGAGTGAATACCATAAAAGCCAATAACCCCCATACAACACCATTTGATGGTGTAATTGGAATGTTAATAAGCAGGGAGATGGCTGTTAGTACAAGCGCCAGACCAATGGTTGCAAGAATACCTGTGAGAAAACTATAAAGAGTGCGTTCAAAACCATTGTTTGGTTCCCAGTTTGGGTTTTGAATTATAGACTGTGCTTTATTTGTTTCAGACTTTTTATGTTCAGCTGTGTTTTCAGCTTCTTTGTGGCCATGGCCAGCAGTTTCTTCAAAAATTTCAGCTTTGAGGATCAAAGGTGTGGTGCGGAAATGTTGAATAGTGGTCATGACAAGGCCAGCAGCGATCCCTGCAAGGATTGCCGCGAACAAAGCGCGTATAAGCATAAGAGAATCTCCGAAAAACAGATGAAATCAGTGGCAAGGAAAGCCAACTGAGTGGCGTGTATCGTGCGCAGCATTATGAAGTGCTGCTGAACCTGCAAAACCTGTTGTCCAAGTAATGAACAGCCCGAAAGCCAGCACTGTTAATGCCACCTTTGTGCGTTCTTTAACGGAAATTTTTGCTAATGTAGCTGTCTGAGTAGTCATGAGCTGGCACCCTCCGTGGTTGCTCTAAAATTAAACGGGATTATTCCCTATGTTTTGTGTGGCAGGTTTCCTGACTTGTAACTCAATTGGTTTTGCCAACCTTCCCAGTGCTTAATTAAATGGAACACCAGTGGTATATTAGTCAAAGCCTTGTTACTTACAGTTGCGGGGGCAGTTATGGATTTGGCCCCAAATTTGGGTCGTTCTCACCATATTCCCTTTTGCTGTTCTGATTCCTTTTGAGCACAGAACACCACACAAATTTAATCTGCATGCAAAATAGCTGCAGGTCAAATACTAAATATTCTTTAAGCGCTGGACAAAAGCTTACGCATCGTTAAGATATGGGTATTGTTTGCACTTCGTGGAGATTCCCCTATGACCTCGCGCTCAGCTTTGCAGCTTGCTTTTTCCTTAATTTTAGCCGTTTTATTGCTCGTTAACCCGTCGATGGGTGCCGAGAGACGGATTATTATTAATCAGTCGGCGGATTACTTTGGTCATGACTACCGTACACTAAAAAAGGTGCCGATTAAGAGTTGCATTAAAACGTGTTTGGCAGACGAGCAGTGTAAAGCGTTTACCTACAATAATAAAGCGCGTTGGTGTTTTTTGAAAACTAAGGTCGGGGATCTTAAAAGTTTTAAAGGCGCAACAGCTGGTCGCGTTGTTGGTGAAAAGAAACAAGTTGTTGCTGAAATTTCAAAACCAGAAAAATTGAAGTTTTTAACAACGTCGCAATATAGTGGTGCTATTCGATTTGAAGAGATTGTTATAAAACGTCACGGCAAAAAAGCTGTTAGTGATGATGATGCCCTTGCAAAAGCGCGTGATGCTGAAATGTCTGGCCGTCTGCGGTCTGCTTCGTTTTATTATGAGCAGTCAGTAGGGATCAATCCAAAATCATTTAGCAATTGGTTGGGTTTGGCTCGTACTGCTTTGAATGCAAAAGCTGAAACTAAAAAACAAAAGCGCGGGTTTCCTATCGTTGGGGTGCATTCTTCAATAAATGCCTACAATTTATCAACGACAATATCAGGCCGAGCCGAGGCATTGAACTTTTTAGCGCGGGCTTTAACGCGCCGTGAAAGGTTTCGTGGTGCGCTAGAGAGCTATAAAAAATCTCTTGGACTGATTGATTCCGTGGTCGTGCGGCAAGCTTTTGATAAATTGCGCTCAGAACGTGGGTTTCGCATTTTAAAACACAGTGTTGATGCCGATAGCGCGGCACCACGTATTTGTGTGCAATTTTCTGAAAACTTAGTAACGACCGCCGATTACACCAATTTTATTCGCGTTGATGACAAAGCGCCTAATGGTCTTGATGTTGAGCAACGCCAATTGTGCGTTAATGGCGTGACACATGGCGGGCGTTATCGCATTACGTTGCGGTCTGGTTTGCCGTCTGTTTATGCAGATGAAGTTTTAGAGAAGTCTTCGACACTGAATGTTTTTATTCGTGACCGAAAACCATTGTTGCGCTTTACTGGCGGTAATTATGTTTTACCACGGA
>JAMOMM010000222.1 GCA_027067085.1 Hyphomicrobiales bacterium | reverse complement strand
GCAAGACGGTGTTGTCTTCAAGCTCTTGGCGTGTTTCAGTGCCCGTAATACCCACATCACTTGCGCGCAAAATGATCGTCGGCATGCCATTATCAATGAGCGTAACATCCAAACCATCCACATGGTCTTTAACGTTTCCCGTTGGGAACAAGGTGCCACACAAAGACCCCGCAATATTGGTAAATGCCGTTGCAACAGGGGCCGCGCTGCCTGGCACCCCGCCTATGCTTGCCTCACCTTTGTAGGTCACGCGCCCGTCTGGCGTTTGAACTTTCAAGGTCGCAAACTGGCCCGTATTGACCATATGCACATGCACCTGCGTGGTGTTGTTGGTGATTTGAACCAAGCCGCGCTCTATCGCAAACGGCCCAATGCCTGTTAAAATATTCCCACAATTTTGCGCATCACTCACCACGGCTTTGTCGACCTGAACTTGTAAAAATAAATAATCGACATCAACGCCCTCTAGCGCCGATGGTGAAACCACGGCGACTTTTGATGTTAAAGGATCAGCTCCGCCAATGCCATCAATTTGGCGCGGGTCAGGTGATCCCATCATGCTTAAAAGAAACGCATCACGTTGTTTTATATCGATAGGTAAATCGCTGGCCAGAAAATACGCGCCCTTAGATGTACCCCCACGCATCCACATACACCTGATACCATCAGACATATTTCAGGCCTTTGTCTTTTAGCCGTTCGCGCATGTCATACATGTCAAGGCCAAGTTCACCCTTTTCAAACCGTTGGCGTTTTTCTTCTTCATTTGCCAAGCGGCTTTGTGCTTTTTCTAAAACTGCTGCGCCATCCTTGCGCCGCACCACGCAAACCCCGTCATCATCAGCCACGATAATATCGCCAGGGTTAATCATCGCGCCAGCACAAACCACAGGGACATTAACAGACCCGAGTGTCTCCTTCACTGTGCCTTGGGCGCAAATGGCTTTTGACCAGACAGGAAAATTCATCTTGGTTAAATCAGTAATGTCGCGCACACCCGCATCAATGATTAATCCAACCCCGCCGCGCGCTTGCATAGAGGTGGCAAGCAGATCGCCAAAATAACCAGCATCAGAGGGCGATGTAACCGCCAGTACCAAAATGTCGCCCGCCTTCACCTGTTCAATCGCAATGTGGATCATCCAGTTGTCGCAAGGTGGTGCCAGTATTGTCAGAGCAGATGCCGCGATACACGGACCAGAATAAATTGGCCGCATATAAGAGGCAAGCAAGCCTGTCCGTCCTTGGGCTTCGTGCACGGTGGCAACGCCGCATTTCGCAAGCCCATCGATAATTGTTTGATCGGCCCGATCAATATTTTGAACAACAATTCCCAAATCACTCATGTCAGTTCATCCACTGTTTTGGGGTAGACGGTCTCAAATCCTTCGGCATATTTAGCTGGTCTCCCGCCCGCCATGCCGCCTGAGTTACGTCTAAAATGATTACCACGATTTTCAGCAATATTGGTATAGTAGTTCCATAAATGCTCTTGGCCCTGCATACACTCAATCGCCGCGCGCTTTTTATCCCACACATCTGAGATGTCCAAAAACACATCAGGCTTCCATTCCATCCGTTCGGTTTGATGCGGTTCAAATAAATACAGCTGAGGTGCACCTAAAACCTTCTCACCCGGGTTATGTCCCCACGCTTGGGCAATCATGCGGCACTCCATGGCAATCTGTGTGGTGTAGGCATGGTCGGTGTTATAAGGATCGATACGCGAATGGCTCATCATAAATTGCGGTTGCACTTTGCGAATGACATCGACTAATTTGTATTTTGCATCGCGGTCAAGTTCGAGCGGGTAATCACCCAAATCAAAAAACTGAATGTCATGCACATCAAGCGCCTTGGCGGCGTTTTCAGCCTCAATACGCCGTGCGGTTTTCACCTTGTCCAAGGTCATGCCCTCTTGCTTCCACAATTTGGCAGATTCCCCGCGCTCACCATAAGATAAGCAAACCACGGTAACATCAAAACCTCTTTCTTGATGCAGCGCAATTGCACCGCCAGCACGCCAAACAAAGTCAGCGGCATGGGCGCTTATAACCAAAGCAGTTTTATTTGTTGATTGATTTGGTGACATATATTTCGCTTCCGTTTTTTGCCTTTACCAAGCATAGACAATAGTGCCAAATAAACAAAAAGAGCAAGTATGGGAGTGTTGAATTTGCACAGAGTCGCAATAATTGGTTTTGGTGAAGCAGGTCAAGCTTATGCCCAAGGTTGGAACGATCTTGGTGCATCCGCATCTGCATTTTCCATTGCGGCCTTTGACACAAAAACAGCATCATCAGATGTGAGCGTTCGTGATGAAAAGTTGGCGGACTATCAGACATATAAAGTTGACGGTTGCAAAGAGATTTCTCAAAGCCTTAAAGGCGCAAGCGTCATCATTTCACTCGTCACTGCCGATCAAGCCTATGAAGCTGCATGTAACGCTGCCAAACATTTGGAAAAAGGCGCGTTGTTTTTTGACGGCAACTCATGTGCGCCTTCAACAAAGTTACAATCTGCCAAAGCCATTGAAAGTGCTGGCGGACGATATGTCGACATGGCCATTGTTG
>JAMOMM010000221.1 GCA_027067085.1 Hyphomicrobiales bacterium | reverse complement strand
TTTCGATTTTGGCCTTTGGTTTGAGCGTGTTGCAAGGCATTCTGGTTGCAATTTTAGGGTTGCTTGGTGGCTTAATTACACCAGCTTTAATTCAAACCGATGCACCATCGGTTATTGGTTTATTCGGATATTTGTCCGTTGTTGTTGCCTCATGCGTGGCGGTGCTGCGTTATCGCCCTTGGTGGGGGCTGGGGCTGATTGCCGTTGCAGGCAGTGGAATTTGGGTTCTACTATGGACCGCCGTGAACTATGAAACTGGCGATGAAATGATTATCGGTCTGTTCTTATCATTGGTTGTGGCGTTGTTTAGTTTAATTGTGACTGTCGACACCCAGCAGAGCGGCGATATGCCGATTGCGCCAAAGTTGGCAGTAGGGCTGGCATCAACTCTTGACCTAAAAGGTTTTCGTATTGTTGCACTAGCCGCTGGTACAATGTCAGGGCTTGTTTACTTGTTTCCGCTTGGTGCAGGACATATCAGCGATAGTGGTCTTGGGTTGTTGGCGGTGCTGGTCATTACAATGTCTGCAATGGCATATATCCGCCCCAAATTGACTTGGCAGCTGGTGCCAGCGTTGGTTTCGGTTCTATTGGTTTTTGCCTTGTGGGGCTTAGCGGCGCGCGCTACAGGCCTTGTTAGAGAAGTTGGCATTGATTTAACCAATATCTGGGGTCCAGAAACACCACAAACAATTCTACGGTTTTTGAAATGGGCGACGGGTTTTGCAATCGCCTTTGCAGCCGTTGGTTTTTATATAGCGGGCCGAAGGTCAAAACCGCTTTTATGGATTTTAGTTTCCATCGCCGCGCCATTAGTATTGCTCATTATTTCATATCTAACATTCCACTCTATTTACCCAGATCGTAATTGGGCGCTAGCTGGCTTAGTGGTTGCAGGTTCTGCATTGTTTTCAGCTGTCATTATCAAACGCGGTATGAACGAGACTTCAGACAATTTACCCCTTGGCCTATACGCCGCCGCTGTTATTTCGGGCTTGTCACTTACTTTCGTATTCTTGCTGCAAGATGCATGGCTCACCGTGGCGCTATCATTGCAATTGCCTGCCATTGCCTGGCTCTCCAATAATCTGAAATTAGATTTCTTGCGCAAGGTGGCCATTGTTATCGCCGTGGCGTTGTTTGCCCGCTTGGCCCTGAACCCATTTTTGTTAGACTACGCAAAAACTCACGTGATGGGCGAACATTGGGTTATATATGGTTATGGTATTCCCGCTGTTGCAGCTCATTTTGCTGCACTGTGGTTTAAACAACGCAAAGACGATCGTTTGGTCACCATGCTTGAAGGCCTGCGAATCGTCTTTGCCGTGCTGCTGATTTCGGGCGAGTTAAGAATTTTGGCCACAGGCAGTGTAGACACACCAAGAATGAGTTTGTTGGAAGGTGGTATGCAATCCATCGCTTGGTTGATTGTTGCTTGGTCAAGGCTTCGTCAATATTCAATTGACGGACGCATGGTTGATAAATGGTCAGGGTTGATTTTGTTTGGCATGGGTAGCGCCATGGCTTTGATTGGCAATTTGGTAATCAACAACCCGGCAATAAACAGCGAACACACTGGAAACCTGCCAATTTTCAATACGTTATTGCTAGCTTTTGCCATTCCAGCGGTGTTGATGTGGTTCAATTCTCGCTTACCCGTGAAGTATATGAGCAAAAACCCAAACAACATGCTCATTGGTGTTGGCGTGCTGGTTTTGATGTTTAGTTATGTAACGCTAGAAACCAGACACGCCTTCCAAGGCGCTGTGATGGCATATGGAACGCCAAGCGATGCTGAAATGTATACCTATTCAGTTGTGTGGCTGGTGTTTGCCTTTGCTTTGCTGATGTATGGTCTGATTAAACAGCGGCCCGTTGCTCGCTACGCAGCTTTGGTGGTTCTCGTAATTACGGTTCTAAAGGTTTTCTTGTCAGATATGAGTGGTCTAGAAGGGCTGTGGCGCGTCGCATCGTTCCTTGGTTTAGGGCTGTCATTGGTCGCAATTGGCTATCTCTATCAACGGTTCTTATTTCTTCCAAAATCGGACAAAGTCTCAGCGACAACAAAATAGTTGCAAATTGCGGTGAGGGGGCATATAAGCCCCTTGTAAATCCACATACAGGCGGATTTGGGCTTGACGACAGAGATGCTTTAATCTCCTCATAGTTTTCAAACCTTCCGGTGCCAGTCATTTGATGCATTTATTGTAACAAACGTCGGTCACACCGCTTGTAGAGGTTCAACCGGAAAAAAGGAATATATCATGGCAGTGCCTGATTTCACTATGCGTCAATTGCTAGAAGCTGGCGTACACTTTGGTCACCAAACTCACCGTTGGAATCCAAAAATGGGTAAATTCATTTTTGGTGCACGCAATGGCGTTCACATCATCGATCTTGCTCAAACCGTTCCATTGCTTCACCAAGCTTTGCTTGCTGTTCAAGAAACTGTTGCAAAAGGTGGCCGCGTTCTACTTGTTGGTACAAAGCGCCAAGCATCACAGCCAATCGCTGATGCAGCCGAGCGTTCAGCTCAGTACTTCATCAACTCACGTTGGTTGGGTGGCACATTGACCAACTGGCAAACAATTTCAAAATCAATCAAACGTCTTCGCGAGCTTGACGAATTGCTTGGAAGTGAGAAAGCTGCAAGCTTTACAAAGCGCGAGCTTCTAACGTACTCACGTGAGCAAAACAAACTAAACCTTGCTCTTGGTGGTATTAAAGATATGGGCGGTGTGCCTGATATTATGTTTGTGATCGACACAAACAAAGAAGCCAATGCGATTAAAGAAGCCAATCGTTTGAATATTCCTGTGATTGCTGTTCTTGATTCAAACAGTGACCCAGCAGGCGTTGATTTCCCAATTCCAGGGAATGATGATGCAGGCCGTGCGGTTAGCCTTTATTGCGATCTGATTGCACGTGCTGCAATTGATGGTATTTCTGCTAGTCAAGGTGCTCAAGGCATGGACATTGGCGAAATGGAAAACCCAACAATGGAAGCAATTGATGAAGTTGCGCCAACTGCGTAACGCTGGCTTTTCTTTCTAAGCCGACATCAATCTCCAAAATGCGCAAATTTTAACGCCGGAGTTTCAATAACTCCGGTCGTTATGTAAGCGCAAAACATATTTATATTCGTGAGGACCAAAAATGGCACAAATTACAGCCGCAATGGTAAAAGAACTTCGTGGCGTCACTGGCGCTGGTATGATGGACTGTAAAACAGCCCTTAACGAAAACAATGGCGACATTGAAGCATCTGTAGACTGGCTTCGCACCAAAGGTTTGGCCAAAGCGGCTAAGAAAGCCTCTCGGGTTGCCTCAGAAGGTCTTGTTGGCGCAATATCATCTGGCACAACAGGCACGGTTGTTGAAGTTAACTCTGAAACAGATTTCGTTGCTCGTAACGACGTTTTCCAAGGCTTAGTCAACTCAATTGTCGAAGTGGCAAGCAGTGTTGACGGTGATTATGACAAATTGAAAGCGGCTGATTTTCCAGGTGCTGGCAAGTCTGTTGAAGATCACGTCACTGAAATGGTTGGCACAATTGGCGAGAACATGTCTGTTCGTCGTTCACAAAGCCTAAGCGTTAAAGAAGGCGTTGTAGCTTCTTACATCCATAACGCAGTTGCACCAGGTCTTGGTAAAATTGCTGTTTTGGTTGGCCTTGAAACAACTGGTGATGCAGATGCAGCAGCAGATTTTGGCCGTCAAGTTGCTATGCACATCGCAGCGATCAACCCAATGGCGTTGAACGAGAGCGAAATGGACGCAGACGTTGTTGCGCGCGAACGGGATGTTTATTCAGAGCAAGCTCGCGAAAGTGGCAAGCCAGACAACATCATTGAGAAAATGGTTGATGGCCGCATGCGCAAATTCTTCCAAGAATCTGTTTTGCTTTCTCAAACATTCGTTGTTGATGGTGAAAATACTGTTGCAAAAGCTGCAGAACTTGCCGCATCAAGCGTTGGTGCACCTGTCACAATCACTGGGTTTGTTCGCTTTGAACTTGGTGAAGGCATCGAGAAAAAAGTTGAAGATTTTGCTGCCGAAGTCGCTGCCACAATGGCCAGTAACTGAGTAAGTAGCTAAGCCACAAATAATGTTTGCACAATCTTTGCAAAAATTAACACGAATCGCATAATACTTGCGTTACATTAAAGCCCCGATTTCGGGGCTTTTTTATTGTTATAAATTTGAAATCTCAGGTAAGCATCATAAATGTCTGACGAATTATTATATAAACGCATTCTCTATAAAGTTTCTGGCGAAGCTCTCATGGGCGATAACGACTTTGGTATTGATACCGCAACTGTGGATCGAGTGGCCGCAGAAATTAAACAAGCTCAAGATGCAGGTGCTCAAATTGGCCTTGTTATTGGCGGTGGAAACATCTTTCGCGGCGTTGCGGGCGCTGCAAGTGGAATGGACCGTGGGCAGGCCGATTATATGGGGATGCTAGCAACGGTTATGAACGCCATTGCTATGCATGGTGCTTTAACCAAGGCAGGCGTTGAGGCGCGGGTTATGTCAGCCCTGTTAATGCCGCAAGTTTGTGAACCTTATTCGCGTGGTCGCGCGCTCAAGCATTTGGACAAGGGTAGGGTGGTATTGTTTGCCGCTGGCACTGGCCATCCGTTTTTTACAACGGATTCAGGCGCGGCTCTAAGAGCCTGTGAAATGAATTGCGATGCCTTTTTAAAGGGCACAAGCGTTGATGGTATTTACTCAGGTGATCCAAAAACCGACCCCGATGCAAAAAGATATGACGAAATAACTTATACGCAAGTGCTTGCAGACAACTTGAAAGTAATGGACGCTGCTGCAATAACACTTGCCAGAGATGCTAATATTCCCGTAATCGTGTTCTCAATCCGCACAAAAGGTGCGTTACTTGATGTTTTAAGAGGCAAAGGCCGTTCAACAAAGGTTACGGCATAACGCCTGTAAGGAGATAAAATGACTGATTCAATTGACATGGCAGACCTAAAACGGCGCATGAACGGCGCAGTGGAAAGCTTGAAGAATGACTTTGGCGGGCTGCGTACTGGCCGTGCGTCAGCAGCACTATTAGACCCAATCGTTGTTGATGCTTACGGCGCGAAAATGCCAATGGCTCAAGTTGGTACAGTTTCAGTGCCAGAACCGCGTATGATTTCGGTGCAAGTTTGGGATGCCACGCTAGTTGGTGCGGTAGAAAAAGCTATTCGCGAATCTCGTCTTGGTCTAAATCCTGTGACCGAAGGCCAAACATTGCGTATTCCGCTACCAGAACTCACCGAAGAACGACGTAAAGAACTGACAAAAGTTGCGCATGACTACGCTGAAAAAGCAAAAGTAGCGGTTCGCAACGTTCGTCGCGATGGTATGGAAACCTTGAAAAAGATGGAAAAAGCCAGCGAAATCAGCGAAGACGAATTGCACAGTCAATCAGATGAAGTGCAAAAATTAACTGATTCTACAATTAAAGTGATTGATGAATCTGCTGCTGCAAAAGATGCAGATATTATGCAAGTTTAATTGACTGTATGAAATTGCAATTGATTGGGTTGGCAACAAGGGGGCAGATGTGACCAAAAAGACAGATTTGGATAGAAAGAAATTTCCAGAACATGTTGCCATTATCATGGATGGTAATGGCCGGTGGGCGGCAGAACGCTCGCTGCCGCGCGCGGCTGGGCACAAACAAGGCGTAACAGCGTTGCGCACCACCGTTCGTGCAGCTGCGGAGTTGGGTATCAAAGTTCTGACAGTTTATAGTTTCAGTTCTGAAAATTGGTCCCGTCCGCAGGCAGAAATCAAATATCTTTTTAAGTTACTGGAACGCTTTGTTCGCCAGGATGTTGCTGAGTTACATTCTCATTCCATTCGCATTAAAATTATTGGAGAGCGTTCAAATCTCACCCGTAAACTAGTAAAAATGCTCGAATATTGTGAGGACCTAACCAAAGACAATACGGCGATGACATTGGTTGTGGCGTTTAATTATGGCGCGCGCAATGAGATGACTTCGGCGGTAAAAGCGATTGCTAGGCAAGTTGAAAATGGCGAAATTCGTCCAGAGGAAATTACTGAACAACACATTGCAGCTCAAATGGGTACAAGTGGTATTCCAGACCCAGATTTGCTGATCCGTACCAGTGGTGAACAACGATTGTCCAATTTCTTACTTTGGCAATGTGCTTATACCGAATTTGTTTTTGTTCGCCAACATTGGCCATCTTTCAATAGTGATGTGCTAGAATCTGCGATTGAAGAATTTCGTTCACGTGATCGCCGTTACGGTGGTCTAGCATCTGGCACAGGGTAATCCAATTGACTTCTGATTCTTCAAAAGACAAATCAAAAAGTGGGCCATCAAATTTAGTGGTTCGAATTGCTGCAGCTGCAGTTCTAATTCCTGTTGTTTTGTTTGTTGCTTGGTACGGCGGATTTGCATTCACCGTATTTGTCGCCGTGCTTGGCCTTTTAATGGCGTTTGAATGGACCAGAATGGCGCATAAGGACAGTAAATTGCAATTGGCTATTCATGCAATTGGCGTTCTCGTGGCAGCCTTTTCAATCTATGCGCCGTCTTTGGCAATTGTTGGCGCTGTATTAGCCGCTGTGTGGATTATATCACTGGTGTGGGCAGATAAACGCTCAAATTTAAAATGGAAGATCCTTGGTGTTCCTTACATCACATTGCCCGTATTGGCATTGGTGTGGTTGCGTGCCGATGCGTTGTTTGGTGTTGTTGCTGTGTTTACAGTATTTGCCGCTGTGTGGAGTGCCGATTCTTTGGCGTACTTTGCTGGCCGAGGATTAGGTGGGCGAAAATTGTGGCCATCGGTTTCACCTAATAAAACATGGTCAGGATTTTTTGGTGCCGTAACAGGTGGCCTTTTAGGTGCGGTTTTGGTTTTCTATCTAACAGGGCAAAACGGCCTTGGTGTTGCAGCAATTTTAGGCGCGGCAATTGGCGGACTGGAACAAGGTGGTGATTTGCTAGAATCTGCAGCCAAGCGAACCTTTGGCATCAAAGACTCAGGGGCTATTATCCCAGGGCATGGTGGCGTTTTAGATCGTGTCGATGGGTTGATGGTCGCAGTCGTTTTTGCACTTGGTGTCGGGATATGGCGTAGTGACCTTTCCCATGCTGCTGCAGGTTTTGTAAATTGGTAAATCCTTGAAAAGGGGATTGCCTAAAAGATATGGCTGCTAAAGCCATTATAGCCCCAAGGGCAAGAGGGTAACTTGAAGAAAAAACTAATTATTTTAGGTGCGACTGGTTCAATTGGTCAGTCAACGCTTGATGTCGTGCGCCATCAGCCCGATCGGTTTGAAATTGTTGCTTTGGTCGGCAATCAAAATATTGACCAATTGGCTGCTGATGCAAAAGAATTTAACCCTCAATTTGTTGTCACCGCCGATGACAAAAAATTAGAAGACCTAAAAGTTCGATTGGCAGGAACAAATATTGGGATCGGCGCAGGTGAGGGCGCTGTTATCGAAGCAGCCAGCATGCCAGCTGACATGGTTATGGCCGCAATTGTTGGCACAAACGGCTTAAAACCCACTTTAGCTGCTATTGATGCGGGAACCCCCATTGGTTTGGCCAATAAAGAATGTTTGGTCTCAGCGGGGGACTTGTTCATGGCCAAAGCAAAAGCCGCGGGCGTGCCGATCATTCCGGTTGATTCTGAACACAGCGCTATATTCCAGTGTATCGAACAACATAATTTTAATGAGATCGACCAAATCACGCTCACAGCATCGGGCGGTCCCTTTAGAACCTATACTGTTGAGCAAATGGCCTCTGTGACCCTAGAGCAAGCCTTAAACCATCCAAATTGGTCAATGGGCCCCAAGGTGACAATTGATTCATCAACACTGATGAACAAAGGCTTAGAGCTGATTGAGGCCTATCATCTATTTCCAGTGGGCTTAGACAAACTAAAAACGATAGTGCACCCCCAGTCGATTGTTCACAGCTATGTTTCATATATAGACGGATCAGTGCTTGCCCAGTTAGGTGTGCCAAGTATGAAAACCCCCATTGCCCACGCGATGGTGTGGCCAGACCGAATCAAAGCACCAGTTGAACGACTAGATTTAGCAAAAATTGCGACATTGACCTTTGAAGAAGTTGACCCTGTGCGTTTCCCGTGTATCAAACTGGCAAGAACAGCTTTGGAAACGGGTGGAAGTGGGCCTACTATATTAAATGCAGCAAATGAAATCGCTGTTGCCGAATTTTTGTCGCAAAGAATTGATTATGTATCAATACCAGTGTTGATCGAACAAACGCTAGAACAAGCAGGAACGCAAGGAATGCTTAAACCAGTGAATAATATTGATGATGTCTGGGAAGTTGATCGTTATGCGCGAAAATGTGCAATGGAATTGGCGCAAGGCTTGCACTTAACCATTTGTTAATATTGTTTTTGGGATAAAAGTCTCATAATAGAGCAACCTAAGCCAATAAGCTTAGTACTCGGCCAATTTAATTTTCGGCCATGGGACGATAAAGGGATAAAAAATTGTTAGACGCTTTAATGAGTAATGGACCAACGGTCTTGTTTTCTGTCGCCACATTTATTGGGGTTTTGACAGTAATTGTTTTTATTCACGAGCTGGGCCACTTCCTTGTTGGCCGCTGGTGCGGGGTGAAAGTCGATACATTTTCAATCGGTTTCGGCAAAGAAATTTTTGGATTCAATGATAAACACGGCACACGCTGGCGTTTTGCTTTGCTTCCACTTGGTGGTTATGTGAAGTTTTCAGGTGACGCAAACCCTGCTAGTTTAAGTGATGGCAGTGAAACACCTGCACCTCACTCACTCCATGGCCGACCATTATGGCAGCGCGCCGCTGTTGTCGCAGCTGGCCCTGCTGCAAACTTCATTCTTGCTATCGTGATTTTCACAGGTATGTACTCAATTGTTGGCAAACCCTTTTTAAAGCCAATTGCCTCAATGGTTTTGGCGGGAAGTGCTGCTGAGAAAGCTGGTATTGTTGCAGGCGATATTATTGTTAGTGTTGATAATTATAAAGTTGTTTCCTTTTCAGATATTCCACGCCTTATTTCTGACAAATCAGGCGTTGAAGTAGCTGTTGTTGTTAAACGTGACGGGAAGGAAATTTCACTAAAGGCAACGCCCAAGCCAAGAGTGGTAAATGACGGCATGGGCGGCAAAGTCACTATCGGATTATTAGGTATTCAACGCAGCAACAAAGATGGCGCCTTAGTGTATAATCGCAAAGGACCTATTGAAGCTTTGGGCTTGGGTATTTATGAAACATGGGATGTGACGGCAAGGTCGCTTGGTTATATTAAAGGTATGATTGTCGGCGAAGTGAGCACCAAACAGCTGGCAGGGCCGTTAGGTATTGGGAAGTTGACTGGCAATGTTGCCAAGCAAGGTTTTCCGAATTTGCTTCAGCTAGCAGCGCTTTTGTCGATTTCTATCGGATTGATTAACTTATTTCCGATACCAATGTTGGATGGTGGGCATTTAATGTATTATGCGATTGAAGCGGTACGTGGCAAAGCAATGGGTCAACGGGCGCAAGAAATCGGGTTTATGGTTGGATTTGCTATGGTGATTTCGTTTATGGTTTTAGCAACAAGTAATGACCTTTTATTTAGATTCAATATATTTGGTAATTAAGCTAACTATTTAAAAAAATAAAAGAAAATGGTTCTCAATAGCTTGAAAATTGACTATGAAGACAACAATAAAAGATTCTGGTCCAACAGGACGGCGCAAAATTAGTGGGTGAAGTGACTCTTTATGTGTAAAAAGTTTGTAAAGATCGGGCAGTTGGCGTTGGTGCTTTCTGTTGCAATTCCAACGGTTTATGCCGTCGGTCCTGTTGCTGTGGCACAAGCCGCAGTTGTGTCTTCTATTCGTGTTGAGGGCAATCGCCGCGTCGAGCGCGATACCGTTTTATCCTACATGCAGGTTCAGACGGGTCAAAATGCTAACGCTGACAACATTGATGCATCAATTAAAGCGCTGTTTCAGACGGGCCTTTTTGCTGATGTACGAATTTTTCGTCGTGGTAATGGTTTGGTCGTTCAAGTGGAAGAAAATCCGCTTATCAACCGCGTTGCCTTTGAAGGTAATGACGAGTTAGATAATAAAAAACTTGGTCAAGAAACCCAACTTCGTGAACGTGTTATTTATACACGTGCCCGTGTGCAAAGTGATGTGCAACGCATTGTTGCGCTATATCGTCGTTCTGGCTATTTCAGTGCAACGGTAGAACCCAAAATTATTCGCCTTTCTCAAAATCGAGTTAATCTTGTCTTTGAAATCAATGAAGGCAAAGAAACGAAAATTAAAAGCATCAACTTTATCGGCAATGATGCCTTTAGTGACAGTCGTTTACGCTCTGTTATTAAAACAGCTGAAAGTGCTTGGTGGAAGTTCTTTTCTTCTACAGATAATTACGATCCTGATCGTTTAAGCTACGATAAAGAATTGCTTCGTAGGCATTACCTTCAAAATGGTTATGCAGATTTTCGTGTTGTTTCTGCTACAGCTGAATTGGCACCAGACGGTGAAAGCTTCTTCATCAATTTTACTGTTGAAGAAGGGCCAGAATACACCGTTGGTAAAGTCGCAATTAACACAGGCGCAACTAATCTAGACCCTAACCAATTAAGCGAAGTGCTCAAGTTGAACGAAGGTCAAACTTACGATGCCTCGCGGGTCGATAAGTCCGTTGAAAATATTACTATTGAAGCTGGTAAGTCTGGTTTTGCCTTTGCGCGTGTTCAGCCACAAATTGAGCGCGATGTAGAAAATCGCACTCTTAGTATCACATATGATATTCAAGAGGGACCACGTGTATATGTGGAGCGCATCAATATCACAGGTAACACGCGGACCTTGGATAAAGTAATCCGCCGTGAACTTCGCTTACTAGAAGGCGATGCCTATAACCGCATTTTGATCGACCGTGCACGCCGCCGTTTAACCGCGCTTGATTTCTTTGAAAAAATTGAATTTAAAGAGCAACCAGGTAGTGCACCTGATAAGGTTATTGTTGAAATCGCAGTCGTTGAAAAGTCTACGGGTACGTTGAACTTCTCAGCAGGCTATTCAACTGACGAAAAGGTCATTGGTTCTGTTAGTATTAGTGAACGCAACCTACTTGGTCGTGGCCAGTACGTTAGACTGAACACATCTTTAAGTTTCAAGAAGCAATCAGTTGATTTCAGCTTTACTGAGCCTTACTTCCTTGATCGGCGTATTAGTGCTGGTATTGATTTGTTCGCGACCCGCGTTGATAATACATCAATTTCGTCATTTTCGTCTCAAAACATTGGCGGTGCTTTACGCACTGGCTTAGTTCTTTCTGATGACATGAGCGTGAGTCTAAAAGTTGGTTACAACTACCGTGATACTTCTACGGACGGTAGTGATACTTCTGCACCGACGATTTTTGCTGCTGCAACAAAGGATTATACCGCAATTGTTGGCTTAGGGTTTATTTACGATAACCTAGATAACCCAATTGAACCAACAAAAGGTTT
>JAMOMM010000220.1 GCA_027067085.1 Hyphomicrobiales bacterium | reverse complement strand
ACGACTGTCGTCCCGTTTGGATTTCCCATAACGCCACCGCCATCGCCATTTTCTAATTCAAAAATAACCGACTGTAAGTTTTCAGAAAATTTATTTGCAGTTTGAGACTTTTGTTTTTCATCCAAAATTTGCGACATCTCAATCAGAATTTCTGGGTTTTTAAGCAAATAATTTCGAACAATTTGTTCGATTTGGGTTTTGCTTAGTGGTTTCCCATCAGCAACGGCAGGCGTAAGGCCCAATGACAATCCGACAATAGTGCCAACAGTAATGATTGCGCCGAAACGTGAAACCTTGCGTACAAAACCCATATGCTTAACCTTTTTATTTTCTTACATTTAACATCACTATTGACCCTCCACTGGCTGGAGGCTCCAGTAAAAAAGATAATCTATGTATTAAACTTTGTCCATGGAAAGGATTTCCTTTTGACTAACACTACCAAAAACAATGCTTTTAGACGCACGCAGCTAAACAGACGTAAATTCTTGACGGCATGTGCAGCAGGTCTCATGATCCCGCAACTGAGCGCATTAGCTGGAAGTGTCGAAAAAACTGACGACGGATTTTTCATCCTTAAAGCCAAAAAATCTGAAACTAAATTCTTTGGGGATAACGGGCCAACAACTCAAGTGTGGTCATACAACAACACTAATCCTGGACCCATCATTAAAGTTAAACAAGGCGAGAAAGTCAAAGTACGGCTGGTCAACGAATTGGATCAAGCAACATCCATTCATTGGCATGGCATTAGAATTGATAACAAAATGGACGGGGTTTCAGGCCTTACTCAAGACGCGGTAAAACCTGGCGAAAGCTTTGATTATGAGTTCACTGCACCCGATGCAGGGACGTATTGGTATCACACCCACAATCGATCATGGGAACAGCTCGCCCGCGGCCTATACGGTTTGCTTATTGTTGAAGAGCCCGACAAAAGCGACGTACGTGAAATTAATCTAGTTATCGACGACTGGCGTTTAGACAACGCTGGCAAAATCGATGAAAAATCAATGGGGGAAATGCATGATTGGGCCCACGGTGGCCGGCTAGGAAATGTGCTCACATTAAATGGCAAACAAAAACCAAAAATCAAACTGAATGCTGGCGAACGCGTTCGCCTGCGCATCGTCAATGTAGCCAATTCCAGAATAATGGAATTAAAATTGGCCGATCACGATCCATGGATAATTGCTAAAGATGGGCACCCAATCACTCCACGTAAGCTTAAAAAAGATGACTTAATTCTTGGGCCAGCTCAACGTATAGATTTAATGCTTGATGCCACCCATAAACCGGGAACTCAATCTCCTATTCACTTTGTAGACCAACAACAAAAATACGAGATTGCCTCTTTTGAGTATTCTCAAGATCAAACCGTTGCGCCAATTACCTCACCGCCCAAAGCTTTGGCCATAACAATGCCTCACGCTAATTTTAAACCCCTTACGGCAAAGATTGTTCCATTAGTTATGATTGGCGGCGCAATGGGTTCGATGGAAAAGGCCATCGTTGGCGGAAAAACCCTTGATTGGAAACAACTCGTCAAAGCAAAGCGCGTTTGGGCTTTTAATGGAATTGCTGGCGATTTAGACAAGCCACTTGTCAAGGTCAACCGTGGTGAAACCGTTCAAATTGACATCACAAATGACACAGCATTTCCTCATGCGATGCACTTACATGGCACCCATTTTAAGGTAGTTGCCCGCAACAATATGTCGTTTAACAATGGTGAATGGCGTGATACTGAACTTGTCTATCCAAATGAAAAGGTTTCGTTTGCTTTCTTGGCTGACAACCCAGGCAAATGGCTCTTTCATTGCCATATGATTGAACACCAAGCTGGCGGCATGGTTACTTGGATTGATGTTGTTTGATCTTAAATGCTTCAATTAGAGTCGTTCTGGTTTAGATTGAACCAGAACGACTTACCAAAGGTGACATGCTTTAAGCGGCAGGTACAGTCTAAGAGTTCTGAGCCGATGGTACGTCTATAAATCGTTAAATTGCTAAATACTCGTGGCGCAATTTTTCGTTATCTAAAACTTCTTTTGCTGAACCTTGATACACAACAACACCCGTATCAAGAATAACCGCTTTGTCCGAAAGTCGTAAAGCAGCAACCGCGTTTTGTTCAACAATAACTGTTGTAATGCCAGCCGCGCGAACTTCCATCAATGCCTTTTCAATGTCGTGTCGCACCACAGGAGCAAGCCCCTCATACGGCTCATCAAGTAGCAAGAGTTTAATATCACGCGCCAGCGCCCGTGCAATCGCCAGCATTTGCTGTTCTCCACCAGAAAGCGTTGTGCCTTCTTGTTTGCGGCGCTCTTTTAGGCGTGGAAACAGTTGATAAATCCGTTCAAAATCCCAACCCTTGTCACCAGCAATTGTTGCCAGATCTAAGTTTTCTTCAACGCTCAAACCCTGAATAATACAACGATCTTCTTGCACCAGTTGCACACCAGCTAAAGCGGCTTCGTGCGTTGGCATTTCATGCAATGCTTGACCACCAAGCCAAATTTCACCACCACGCAATTCTGGCTCGCTGGCACGTGCAATAGCGCGAAGTGTCGATGTTTTACCCGCACCATTTCGGCCTAGTAAAGCAACGATTTCGCCTTCGTTAACCTCAAATGAGACATCTTGAACGATGTAGCTATCGCCGTAATAGGCATTGATATTCTTACAAGAAAAAAACGCAGGGCTATCCTCAGCTTGACTGGCTGAATTGTCATCTACATTGGTATTTTCAGCAACAGAACTCATACCTGCTCCTCGCCAAGATAGGCTTCTTTAACTTTTGGATTGTTTTTAATTTCATCAGGCGTTCCTTGGGCAATAATACGCCCGCCAGCCAAAACAGAAATACGGTCAGCCAATGAAAAAACCACATGCATATCATGTTCAATAATCACTTTGGTCATACCGCCTTCTTTGATTTTTTTAAGCAAGTCAATCGTCGCATTGGTATCATGACGCGCCATGCCAGCTGTTGGCTCATCCAACAATAAAAGCCGTGGTTTTTGAATGAGCGACATCGCCAATTCCAAGCGCCGCTTATTACCGCGAGACATTTCAGAAGCAATTTGCTGCATTTGATCTGCCATGCCCAAATCTTCGAGCATATGTTCAGCTTGCGCGCGCAATCCTTTTTCACGAGACAAGCGTTTAATCACACTCATCTTAAAAGAACCGTCACGTTTGGCCAAAGCAGGCACCATGACATTATCAAGCGCCGTGAGGTCAGGAAACACTTCTGGTGTTTGAAACACCCGTGCCACTCCAAGCTGATTGATCTCATATGGCTTTTTACCCGTCAGCGTTACGCCATCAAAAACGACAGACCCACTATCAGGTTTCAATCGGCCAATGCACACATTAAGCAACGTGGATTTACCAGCCCCGTTTGGGCCAATGATCGCGTGGGTTTCACCTTCGCGAACCGCCAAATCAATATCACTTAACGCATGAAGACCAGCAAAGCTCTTATGGACGTCATTAACGTGTAGAACGATATTTTCCATAAGTTCCCCCTACTCTGCAGCTTGTTTGGAATGTTGTGTGGAATCTGTTTTTTTCTTGCGCTTAAATCGATTAGCGATCAACTGGAACCCTTGCATTAAGCCCCCTGGTAAGAACACAACAATGACCATAAACAATAGTCCCAATGTTAAATGCCAACCTTTACCAACAAACATGCCAGACACTGCAACAGCAATTTCGTTTAAACTATCTGGTAAAAATGAGTAAAACCCTTGCAGCACATTATCATTAATTGCAGAAAAAATATTTTCAAAATATTTAATCAACGTTGCACCAAGAACAGGACCAATCAACGTGCCAGCACCACCAAGAATGGTCATCAAAACCACCTCGCCCGATGCCGTCCATTGCATACGTTCAGCACCCGCAAGCGGATCAGTCACAGCAAGCAATGAACCAGCAAGCCCTGCATACATACCCGAAATAACAAAAGCGGTAATCAAGTAAGGGCGCGTATTAACACCAGTATAATTCAATCTATTTTGATTAGACTTAATCGCTTTAAGCATCATACCGAAATTTGAACGCGCAATAAGTATTGATAAGCCAAAGGCAATAATCAACAATACGGCACAAAAATAAAACCCCGGATAACCGCTCATTTTAATGCCAAATAAGTTGGTGATCGGAATGCCTTGTTCAACCACACCAAAGGCCTGGTCAAGAATGCGCAAATCCTCGTCGCGCAAATTTAAAACATAATCAGCCGCCCGATCACTCGGCGCTAACTGGCGAACTTGCAGCCCTGTTTCACCATTGGTAATGGGGGTTAGCACAGAATAAGCCAAATTATAGGACATTTGGGCAAAGGCCAGCGTGAGAATTGAGAAGTAAATCCCAGAACGCCTTAAGGTAATAAAACCAATCAAAAGCGCAAAAATGCCTGCCACAATAACAGAGAAGATCACCGCAGGGATAACATTCATAGATAGCAGCTTAAACATCCAAACAGATGCATAAGAACCCACCCCCAAGAACGCAGCATGGCCAAATGATAAATACCCAGTCAAACCAAACAGAATATTAAACCCAATGGCAAAGATGCCAAAAATAGCAAATTTTTGCAGTAAATCAGGATAGCCAGCACCCAACGGGGTCAATAATACAGGTGCCGCAATAACAAGACCTGCAAAGATCACAAATAGAATAATATCTTTTGTAAGAGAACCTTGGTTCATTGCCTTAATCCTCCATCACGCCCTTGCGACCCATAAGGCCACGAGGCAAAGCAAGTAAAACCACAACAGCAACAAGATAAATAATAATCTGGTCAATGCCTGGAATAATACTCTTAACTTCATTCATAGATGCAAACGATTGTAAAATACCCAGCAGAAACCCTGCTGTTACCGCCCCACCAAGCGAGCCCATACCACCAACAACAACAACCACAAATGATAGAACTAAAAAATCCATACCAATGTGATAATCGGGTGGTAAAACAGGCGTATACATGGCCCCTGCCATGCCTGCTACAACAGCAGCAAGCCCAAACACAATGGTAAACCGTTTCTCAATATTAATACCGAGCATCGACACCTGCTCTCGATTAAACATTCCTGCACGAACAACCATGCCAAATGTTGTAAATTTCAAAAATGCGAACACAGCAAAAATTACCAGAGCAGAAAATCCAAAGTAAACCAAACGCCACCATGGATATACAACGCTTTCTCCCAAACCAATCCACAGACCAATATTGGCACTACCAGAAACAATACTTGGAGCTGTTTGCGGAATAGGGTTTGCGCCAAAGTAATGTTTAATGATTTCTTGTAGGACAATGGCCAAACCAAAAGTCACTAGAATTTGGTCAGCATGTGGACGCTTGTAAAAATGGCGTATAAGCCCACGTTCCATAACAATGCCAACCAGCAGCATAAATGGTATAGTCACCAGCAAAGAAACAGGCACTGAATAATCAACCAAAAATAGCCCGAAATCTCCAAACCAAGACTCAACATAAGGTGTCCTGATTTCTAGTGGCGTTCCCCACGCAGTCTTTTGTGTTGGGTCCAAAACAATCTGCTGCAAGGTGAGAATTTTATTCACCGAAACAGCACAAAACGCGCCCAACATAAATAACGCGCCATGCGCAAAGTTAACAACACCAAGCGTACCAAACGCCAGCGTCAACCCAAGAGCAATAAGAGCATATGCTCCACCCTTATCAAGCCCATTTAGAATTTGTAAAAATATGGCATCCATAAGCCAGCACCCACCGCCTCTATTCATCTTGTGGAATAAGATAGTAGTCTGGTCGCCCAACAAGTAAAGGGCAACCAGATCAAATCATGTTTATAAGTCTTTAGTCAAGCTGACGATTAGCAAGGTTTTGCATTGACAGGACCAAGTGATCCGCCAAGCATTTTTGCATCATATTCAACTTGCGCACGAGGCGTAACTTCCACAACTTCAAGCAAGTCAAACTGCGATGTTGGTTTTTCATTACCACGCACCACAAGCACATCTTTAAAGCACTGGTGATCTTCTGCACGATATTCAGTTGGACCATTGCCAAGGCCATCAAATTTGAAGCCTTCCAATGATTTAACAACACCAGTTGGAGAGAATGTACCACCCATTTCACAAGCATTTGCATAAAGCAATGTTTGAACATAACAGGTATGAGCCGCCATTGAAGGAGGAGCACCATACTCAGCACCAAAGCTTTTAACGAAAGCTTGAGAAGCAGCATCTTTAAGTGACCAGTTCCAGTTTGTAGAACCAAAGATGCCTTTAATCGCATCACCAGCACCCTGCGCCATCAAGCGCGAGAACAACGGTACAACGATTTCAAAGTTCTTGCCATTCACTTGCTTGTCACGAAGACCAAACTGAACCGCTTGCGTCAAAGAGTTGACCATATCTTTACCGTAGTGGTTAAGGATCAACACATCAGCGCCAGAGTTCAACACAGGCGTAATATATTGCGAAAAGTCGCCCGCACCAACAGGTGTTTTAACAGCAGCCACAGTTTTCCAGCCACGTGATTCAGTTGCCTGACGCATAGACTTTTCTTGACTCCAACCCCAAGTATAATCGGCAGTCAGATGATAAGCCTTACGGTCTTTGCCATATTCTTTTTCAAGCACAGGTCCAAGTGCGGCACCAGACATATGCGTATTAAAGAAATGACGGAAGCCATTTGCACGCTTATCTTTACCAGTTGTATCATTTGAGTGTGTCAAACCAGCCATGAAAATCACGCCAGCTTCTTGACATAAGCCCTGCACCGCAATCGCAACACCAGATGAAGAACCACCTGAAATCATTATAGCGCCATCTTTTTCAATCATACGCTTTGCAGATGCACGAGCAGCATCAGATTTGGTTTGCGTATCGCCTGTTACAAACTCAACCTTTTTGCCCAAAATACCATTGCCTTTAAGCGATGATGGTTTGAATGTGTTTATCATGCCGCCATCGCCTTCACCATTTAGGTGTTTGACAGCAAGTTTAAAGGCGCGCAATTCATCAGCACCCTCATCAGCATACGCACCAGTTTGTGGAACGTTAAAGCCCAGTGTTACTGACTTACCTGCTGGCATATTACAAAAGTCAGCAGCATGTGCGTCTTTAATAAAATGCATCGGCGCTGTAAGTGCTGCGCCACCAATTAGTCCACTTTTCATAAGTAGACGACGGTCTAGTTTAAAATCATTAATGCTCATTAGGTTTCCTTCCTCACCTTTTGCGCTGGAAACTGGCTTTTTTGGCGCAATACTTATTCCGTATACTTACCAATTGCGACTCCCAAGGTCGCAAGACCACGTCTCCCATTTTTTCAGGATACGTTAACACATTACGAAACAGGCATGGGTTTGAGCAATTAGACTATGTGATATAGAGCGTTTCATCTTTTGTTTGTTGAGCAAGCACAGCATGAAACGCAAAATTATCAATACCTAAGTAGGTCGTGCTGCTTCAATGTAAATCAGAACGACTCTAGCATCAAAAACAATTGAGCTGTTTCAACCATTTGGTCAAAACAGCTCAATATTTAGAAACCGCACTGAAAGAGGCTAAAACAACGCAAAGTGTTTTAATCTGGCAAACAAATTTTACCGTGTATCACTGCCATGATTGTTTTAAACGACAACAGCGCCAGCAAAAGGCTCAACACCACCAACATGAATTGAGCCCCATAAAGATATTCAATCACTTTGGTTTGCTCAAACATAATAAAAGTTGCAATTGTCACCGAAGCAAACGGAAATGAATACGCCCACCACGATAAAAAGAATGGTAACTTTACAAACTTCGGAATTTGCGTCGCAATAAACACCGTAAAGAACAAAGCCGCGCCATACATAAAGTGGCCAAAATGATCTAAGCCTCCCGCCATTTTTGTATACGCTACAAACCCAACAGCAGGTGGTGCAATCAATATAGCCATTGTTGGCAATAGTTTTGGTGGAATTGGATTATGGAACAAAATACGGTTAAATACGATGGTCAGCAACACTATCCAAAACAAAATACCAATTGAAAAAAAGAACCACGAAAGCTCTACATAACCAAATGAAAAACCAGCAATCGGCACCACAACATTACCAACAGCTGGGATAAACCAAGACGGGTTTACGTGCGCAGTTTCAAAATGCTCATGATTGACCCAAGACGAAAACACATAAAGCAACAATATAAACTGTAACACCACACCAGCCCACCAAACTGGCTTGGCTAAATCAGGCATAATGTTAAGCAAAACTGTGCCGAGTAAAATCAAGCTAATTGAAATTGCTGGAAAAAAGCTAAGTTTTACAGGATGTTTCAATTCTGCCTTGACGGCATTTGGGTGCTTCACCAGTTTTGTAATATAAAACACCGCAAGAATAACAAAAATACCAACGCTTAATCCTGCAAGAGGAAAATTTAAGCCCAAATTCAGATCTAAAACATGTTGTGCTTTTTGCCAGGCAAGCGCCAGCCCGCTCAATCCCATAACAATAGAAAAAATTGTTACGGGAAAAAATTCAAGTCGTTGTTGTTCTTCCATGAAAGCACCGCCCATTCTGGCTAAATCAAATAATACAAAGTATATTAGATATTTCGCACATAAGGCTTGACGATACAACAAAAAGTTACTCGACAAATACCCGCACATGGGCAACGCGCCCAACACTGTCCAATACGGTTATATCAGAAAACCCGACAGAATCAGGCATCCAATGAATTTTGCGCCGCACTGTCTTTGTCCCAAAGGGTTTGCCATTCGCCAGCCACTTGAAGGGAGCAAGCCCCCCCTCAACCTTTAAAAACAACGGCATCGCCTCATCATCATTATCATTGCTCCCACCATTATCGGCTTGGCCAAGCAAAAGCCCGAGATCAACCTTTGCACCATTCGGCGGATAAGCAATAGTCGGTTTTTTACCTAAATTGGCGTTATGTTGAACCAAATCACCACGCGGCACAAAACGTTGCAATATCTTAGGCAACTTTGCCGTATGCAATCGCATCGCCCCTTTTGCTGGCTTTGGTAATTGATGTGGTTGTTCAGAAATTCGCCCAAACGCCTCAAACAAAATAGGGGCAGCAACAGAGCGCCCAGTAATACCTGCAACAGGCACCCCGTCAGGCCGCCCTACCCACACACCAATCACATACTTACCATCAAAACCAACGGACCATGCATCGCGATAACCATATGACGTGCCTGTTTTGTATCCAATATTTCGGCTACCAGCAGCCCCTTGCGGTGCAGAAACGCCTGAAAGGACATCTTGCACATACCAACTGGCAACGGGTGAAAGCGAACGTTGAATCTCAAAGGTATCTGGCACTGGTATAACACCGTCACGTAAATCAATCGCTTTACCACCGCGCGGGATCATTGAATATAATTGCACCAAATTACGCAGGGAAATTCCAAGTCCACCAAGCCCAATGGCCAGCCCTACACTTTTATGTGCTGGCAACTTAACCTGCACATGAGCGCGGCGAAATCTCGCTAACAGTTTGTCAGGCCCAACCGCAGACAACAAACTGATTGCCGGAATATTCAATGATTGCTGCAACGCCTTTTCAACCGTTACTGTCCCTTGATAACCCAAATCAAAATTACGCGGTCTATATCCTGAAAAACTCTGACGCACATCTTCGATAAGCGATTGTGGATGCACTACACCCGCTTCAAAAGCCAAACCGTAAATAAACGGCTTTAATGTCGAACCAGGTGAACGCAAAGCCGAAATCATATCAACTTCGCCCAATTTACTTTGGTTAAAAAAGTCGGGCGACGCAACATGCGCAATAACCTCGCCAGTTTGATGGTCAACCACCAATACCGCAATCGAATCTTTTTTCCCCATTAAACGGACTTTTTCACGCACCAGATTTTCAAGGTTCAATTGAATAGCTTTATCAATCGGCAATTGAACTCGGCTTTCCTTGGCAAACGCTGCCTTTGCCTGATGGCTCAAATGCGCCGCCATCGCGGGTAAAGCTCGACGGCGTTTTGTCAATGCGGTTTTAATTGCCCGTGTACCATCTGAACTTTCAATAACCCCATCATCAACACTGCGCAAAATCACCCGATTGCGAGCTTTTAAAGCCCGCTTGAAGTAACGATCAGGCCGCCGTGTTTCTGGTGATTGCGGCAAGGCCACAAGCAACGCAGCTTGTGCTGTGTTTAAAACCTTAGGTTCTTTACCAAAATAAGCCAATGACGCAGCCCGCACCCCTTCAAGGTTGCCGCCATATGGAGCCAATAATAAATAGGCATCTAGAATTTCGGCTTTACTCATTCGCCGCTCAATCTGCACCGCACGGGCCATCTGGCGTAACTTGACTAAAAATGAACGCTTGGTCGGGCCTTCCAACAGCCGCGCGACCTGCATTGAAATCGTTGAGCCACCTGAAACAATTTTACCATGCCAAGCCATCTGCAACGCGGCCCGCGACATAGCAAAAACATCAACGCCAAAATGGCTGTAAAACCGTTTATCCTCATAAGCGATAAGCATTTTGATAAATCGTGGATCAACACTGTTACGATCAATCGGCAACCGCCACCGACCGTCCTTAGTCGCAAACGCCCGTAGCAATTCGCCATTGCGATCAACCACAACAAAGGAACGGTTATCAAGCTTACTCAAATCAACGGGATAAGAGCGGTCAGCCCACTGCAAAGTTGCCAAGACTGCAATAAGCCCGCATGCCATTAGAAACGGCATAAAAACCCATCGAGATGTTGCCTGCGTGTTTACAGGTTTTTTGGCCCGTTTTATAATCGTCTCTGGCTTCAAGGTTTTGGACCAACCACTTCAACACTACCCTGCCCCGTACGCGCAGAAAGGTGTGGACGATACATATCCTCAACCACGGCTGCTGGATGAACATAATTTCCTGGCGACACAGCCCGCACGACATAAGCCATCGTCAATTCGCGTGATGATCTTTGCGTGCGATTAAAGGCTGCAACAAAGCGATCTTTGCGAAATTCGGTATGTGCAGCAGAGGTCCGCTTTAGCCATTTGAAATTCCCGAGATCAGCACTTGAGACCAATCGTGGGTTATCAATCTCAAACCCAGCTGGAAGCAAATCATTCACAACAATGCGCGAACGCCAATTGTTTTTCTCTTCCACCTTTAAAACCACAACAAAACGTTCATTTTGAGCAACCACTGACGGATCAATTCTCTCACCTGCCAAATTATAATACTCACGAATAATCGAGAATCCATCTCCACCAGCAGGTAAAGGTTCGCTAGGAATACCAGTAATGGTGATTGCCGCCTCAAGGTTTTCATTCGAGTTATTAGCAACCGTAATGCCGTTACCAATTTCTGCGCTAGAGACTTTACGCACCAAATTACCCGTATGCGGCACACCATCTACTTCTAACGAAATTTTATTGGTATCAGCATAAAGCGCGCGCGCTGCCAACAACAACCACGCCTTTTCTTGCGTGCTCGTATAGCGTTTTCCTAACCGATCAGATGAAACCATTGCCACCATTTGCGACACAAAGCTCATTGAGGGCCGGGCTTCGGAGGCAAGTGCCAAAATCGCTGCTTTATCCCTTAGCGAAGTGCCGTAATCATCACGTTCTAAACCGCTAATAGGAGATTTGACCGCCGCAAACGCCGCTTTAAACGCCCGTGCACTAATTTCAGTTTCGCCGTATAAACCAAGACTTGCAGCAAGCTGAGCTTTGGCCAACGGAGATTGAAACTCGCTCAATTTCGAATTTACATAGTAGCGTAAATCGCCAATTGATGCGCGTTTGTTGCGCGCAAGAACATACATTGCATAAGCAATTTCATTTCCCTTTGAAGCGATATTCACATCATAAGACAAACTGTTTTGCAGATTATCCAACGCCGCCGTCATGGCTTGTTTTGGCACGACATAGCCTTTTTCCCGCGCCCGCGTTAAAAAGTCAGTGACATAAGCGTCTAACCACAAATTATCAGAGCCAGGCGACCACATACCAAAGCTACCTGCTGCGGCTTGATAACCTAAGACGCGAGCAATAGCCCCTTTAACTCTTTTACGAATAGCAGGGTCATCACCAAGGCCAGCGCGCGAAGCCACTTCGCTCATATATAGCAATGGCAATGCCCGACTGGTGGTTTGTTCTGCGCACCCATATGGAT
>JAMOMM010000219.1 GCA_027067085.1 Hyphomicrobiales bacterium | reverse complement strand
TCTACACCGCGCGAGATGGCATCGCGCCAACGCCCCAACCATAACTCAGATCTTTGGTTTTGCGGTCGCAAACGCTCCATCGTGCGCGAAAAGCACGCGTCCAAAATGCCATCACCCAAACCTTGGCGGCGCAAACAATCCCAACGCGCATCACCTTTGGCAGGTATAAAGCGTTGCCCATTCTGAGCGTCGATGTATTCACAAATAACGGGGCTATCATATAGGCTTTGACCATCATCAAACACCAAACACGGCACCTTCCCAATGGGGTTAGAGGCCTGCAAATCTTCAGGATTTTCCATCGGTGCTTTATTGACTATTTCGATTTCGTTTTGCAATTCAAGTTCTAAAATAAGAATGTGAGCTTTGCGACCATAAGGCGATGTCGCAGATGTATAAAGTTTCATAAGTCAAAATTCCTTTTGTTGAGAACCAATAATTCGAGTAAAAATAATTAAAGCGAAAAGGCCGAGTAATTCAGCACCTCCGCCAAAACCAAACAGAGGTTGATAAGTTTTAATCACACTATAGATAGCTGCCATACCAGTCGCCCCGACAAACTGGCCGATCGCAAATGTTGCCGTCATAAGCCCCCAAGCCCTTGCCATTTGTTCTGGTCCAACCAACTCTAAAGTGCGCATCGAAATCAACATCACCATTGCTGGCACCAATGCACCAACGATGAACGCTGAAACTGCAATGATCGTTTTATCGGTAGAAAACATCACAACGCCAATTGCGGCAGCTTTGATAACAACAATCATTTCAAGGCTCAATTGCCCGCCAAATACCCTGCGAACAGCAGTTGCAGATAACGCGCCAACCACACCACCAAGGCCAAAGATCGCCCAAAAATAGCCACCACTTTCAACACCAAACCCAAGTTCGCTTGCAACAAAATCAGACAAATAAACCGTGTGCGGAATAAAAGCGATCGCATCCAAACAATATACAGCCAACAAACCAATAAAAGGCGCGTTGACTAAGCTGGTTAATGCCCCACCATCAGATTTCTTTAACGTTGGAGTTTCCCAACCCTGCCAGCCAACCTTTGCAACCAATAATGCCACACCAAACAACAGCGCACTGGCAACGGTAACGTTAAAAACCGCTGAGACGCTAACAATGGCCCCAGCAATAACAATACCAATCCCAATGCCAGTAAAGACAACGCCAGCCGCCATTCCTCGTTGCTCTGGTTTATAGCTCGATAGGATAATAGCAGGCCCAAGCACCATCAGGCACGCACCAGCAAAATTCATGAATGAGCGAATAATCAAACTAGAAAAATAACCTGCCATCGCCCCTTCAAAAGCCAACCCAGCCACCACAATCACAAAGCAACTTCTAATAACTTGCTTAGGGCCAAATCTCTCAGCGAGGCGACTAGCAAAAATCGCTCCAAAAAAATACGCCGCCATCATAAAAACAGCAATCAGCGTTATATTCTCAGAACTGATAATATCCTGGTCCACATAAAGTGCCGACAACGGTGTAAAGGAAAAACGAGCAAACCCAATCCCCATCATCGTGGCGGCAATACCAGGAATGAGCGTTTTGATGTGGCTCCTCATGTTTGCTTTTCAGTTTTGTAAGCCCGTAAAAGTTCAAGCGCTCCTTGCGTTGCCTGATTGATTGCATTGTCATCGTTCAAAGACTTCGAAACTACATAACCACCTTGCACTGACGCAACGATCAAATGGGCAATACTATCCACGGGCATTTCAGGTTTAAATAGGTTTTGCGCCACGCCCTCAATTAGCGTGCGTTTTATCTTTGTAAGAACAAGTGAGAAATACTTTTCAAGTGGTGCGCGCAAATCTTCACTTCTAAAGGCTTTTTCATTCGCCAGCCGACCAAGTTTACAACCCAACAGCCCATTGCGTTTGCGCTTCAAGAACAGTTCGATTTTTTCAGTAGGCAAGTAATTTTCATTATCGAAAATGCTCTCCGCCACCTCATTTAATTCTTCAGCAACGTCATCAAGCACCGTTCGCGCCAACTCTTTCTTGCCAGAAAAATGGTGATAGAGGCTGCCTTGCCCTGCCCCTGATAGCTTGAGAACTTTGCTGGGACTCATGGCCTCAAACCCTTCCTCATAGAGCAAGGTTTTCGCTGCCTTTAGAATTTTGTCTCTCGTATTCATAACAATCATATTCCGTACATACTAGTTGGTACAGAATTACTTCTAACCGTTTTTTCAATAAATGACAAGGCCTTACCATGTATACGTGCAATTAACCTGCTTTTGCTAATGTGCAGTAAATCACAATGAGGGCAATTATAATGGCGTTTGGAACTTTCTCAACTCCCGCAGGCAGCGACCAACAATCAAGCAAAAAAGTAACGCCACAACCAACGATTGCGCCGTCACATACCGCATCTACGCCACAGCCACCACAACAAGCGCAACCACGAACCGCACCCCCCCCTCAACCAACAGCCATAAATTCAGCAATGCCATCCTCCACCACATTGCCCCCCTCCACTATAAACACCACAGCACCGCTTCAAACACCGAGACCACAAACAGCACCCTCAGTTCGAACCACTCCTGTTCAAGTTCCAAGCATCACAGCCACCCAAGCTG
>JAMOMM010000218.1 GCA_027067085.1 Hyphomicrobiales bacterium | reverse complement strand
AAGTATACCGAATTGCTTGATGCTTACAAATCCTTGATGGAAGCGTTGGTTCATGGCGGTATTGCCAACAAAGTTAAAGTCAACCTGCAATGGATTGAAGCCCAAATCTTTGAAGAAAAAGACCCGACACCGTTCCTAGAAAAAGTCGATGGTATTTTAGTGCCAGGTGGTTTTGGCGAGCGCGGCGTAGAAGGCAAGATAAAAGCGGCAACATTTGCGCGTGAACATAACGTGCCATATTTTGGCATTTGTTTGGGTATGCAAATGGCAGTTGTTGAAGCTGCCAGGAATTTAGCTGGCATAAAAGGGGCAGGGTCAACAGAATTTGGTTCTCCTAAAGAAGCTGTTGTTGGTGTGATGACAGAATGGATGAACGGCAACCAACTTGAACAACGCAAAGCCGATGGCAATCTGGGCGGAACTATGCGCTTGGGCGCATTTAAAGCCAAACTTGAATCTGGCTCTAAAATTAGTGAGATTTATGGCGGTGCAGAAGAGATTTCCGAACGCCATCGCCATCGCTATGAAGTGAACATGAGCTATCGTGAGCAACTTGAAAAAGCTGGAATGAAGTTTGCAGGAACATCACCTGATGGCTTGTTACCAGAAACAATTGAGCTGCCAAACCACCCTTGGTTTATCGGGGTTCAGTATCACCCAGAGCTTAAATCACGACCATTTGAACCTCATCCGCTTTTTGCATCATTTATTTCTGCTGCCGTAGAGCAAAGCCGTCTGGTATAATCGCCTGCGACTCACCCGTTTGCGTTAAATTATGCCGCTAGGCAAAAGCGGTGCATAGGAACTTTTGATGAATTTGAAACTTGTTTTTCGGCTTTTAGTCCTGACCTTGGTCGTTATCGGTAGTCTTTCTGGCTCTCCTTTCAACGCTGCGTTTGCGCAAGCAAAAGAGAAAGCGGTTAGTGAAGATACTAAAAAAACCAAACAAGAAGGCGTCAAACAAGAAGGCGGTGAAATCACATCATCTTCCGCGTCTAATTCGGACCAGCAAATATCAGACTTGATTGGTCGCTCCAAGCGAGTTGAAGAATCTTTAAAGAAAGATTTGAGCAAGTCCAGAAAGCTTATTGAATCTAACACCACATCAATTGAGCAATTAATCAAAGAACGCGATCAACTGGTTTCTATCCGCGAAAGAGTAGCTGAGGCACGTGAAAACCTAAAAACCCCGATTGATGATTATTCTGCTCGATTAAAAGAGTTGGGTGCGCCCCCCAAAGATGGCGCAACTGAAGCCGAATCAATCGCTGCAAAGCGCAAATCATTATCCTCAATAGTTGAGCGATTAACAGCTGCCAGCAAACAATTGAACTTACTGGAACTTGAATCTGGCCAGCTTAGTAGCCTAACCTCAGCCAGACAAAAAACGGCGTTTGTTGAACGTGTCTTTGTTGCGCGAAAATCAATTCTTAACCCCAGCCTTTGGGTGCAGTTTTACTCAACATTTGGAGATCTCATAACACGACCAAAAAGTGTTTTAACAGCTTGGACAAGAACACCGCAAAAACAAGAGCTTGTATCTGGCTCCACTAGCCTGGTGGGTAGTTTTGTTGTTTTCGCTATGGGCATTTTTGCCGTTTTCTTCATTTGGTCAAAAATGTCCAACCCTCCGCAAATAGTGGGACAAGCAAATGATTTGCGCCGAATTTGGCGTGCTGTAGGTGGAAACGTTTTAACAGCCCTTGCCGTTATACTAACTGTATTCGTAGCTCTTGTTCTTCTTAAAGTTTCAACGGTTGAAGATATTCGTATCTCAAAATTAGTGATAGCAGGCGGCAAAGCTTTATTTGGCGTTGTATCTCTTATTACTGTTCTACGTTCCGTTCTTGCACCGAGTAATAGCGAGTGGCGGCTAGTAAATATTTCAAATGATGATGCGCAGAAATTATTTTCATACGGAATGTTTGCGGCACTTATTTTCGGTCTAAATTTGATTTTGAATTCAATTGCAAACATCACTTACATGCCGCTGGAATTTGTCATCGGGCTAAATGCGGTTGTTACCATCGGGCTTATTATACTTTTCGGTTTAATGATTTCTACGTCGCGAAAAGCTCAAGTTCTAATCGACAATGTTGAATTACACAGTGATCGGCAGTTCTACTTTTTGTGGGCAGGACGGTTTTTTCTGATCTTCTGGTCGTTGATCCTTGTTTCAGTCCTTGCGCTGCTTTTAGGTTATGTTGCGTTGGCTCACTTCATCATGACCAACTTGTTTGTAACGGTTGCTGTTGTCATAATATTATATCTAATCCATCACTTGGTAGACGAGATTGTGACCAGCAGCATGCAGTCATGGAGCCGAATTGGCAAATCGTTGCGTTCTCGCGTTGGCCTCGGCGATGAAACCATTCGCCGCTTAGCTTTGTCTCTATCCACCATCACCGATATTGCGGTTGTTCTTATCGGATTACCCGTTATTCTGTCGCTTTGGACGATCACTTGGATTGATCTAGGCACAGTTGCCCGTGATGTGTTTTTTGGGTTCAAAATTGGTGATGTGTTTATTGAACCAGTGAACATCATTATAGCTATCGGGATTTTTATATTTGGCTTGATAACCGTTCGTTTC
>JAMOMM010000217.1 GCA_027067085.1 Hyphomicrobiales bacterium | reverse complement strand
TGGCCCCTCAACTTCCTCCTCTAAACATGAAAAATCAATATGTCTTAAGTGGTGATCCCAGTCGGCTAATTCCTCAAATAATGCATTCAAAGTTTCTCCTTCGAGGTGCACCAATGTTTCAATGGGTTTTGTGAACAACAAGGCGGCGTAGGTCGTTTGTAAACAGGTCAGGTGACTGCTTGCCCCATTTTATTTGACGATCGACAGTTTTAAATAATAGTAGCTCAAATATTATTATACTAACGCGCCGCTGGTTTCATGTTTGATTTCGAACGAAACAAGCAAGCCGCCAGATGATGATTTGTTGAGGTGAAGAGTTTCATTATAGGCATCAAGGACATCACCAATAATAGCCAAACCCAAGCCAGAACCAGCGATTGTTTCATCCAAACGCACGCCCCTTTTTTGCGCCGCCTTACGTGATCGATCTGATATGCCCTTGCCGTCATCCTCGATCATAAATTTAGTATAATTTGCTTCTTGATAAACTCTGACAGAAATTTTGGAACGTGCATGTTTGACGGCATTTTCCAATAGATTTCCCAAAACTTCAATTAGATCGTCTTTATCCATTTGAACGGTTAGATGTTGCTCACATGCAATATCAAATTCTTTGTTGTCGCTATCTGGTGTACGCATCAGTGTTTTGACTATTTGGTTGATCGTTGGAGCAACTTTCACTGGTGTTATTGTTTTAATATTACGGATTCTGGCTTTGTTTAATTCCCGCTCGATTTGTCGACGCATAATCAGTGAGGTAGTCTCAATGTCGTCGGCGATTTTATTTTGACCGCTTTTACGTAAGCGGGCCACATCTGTTTTCAGGGCTGTCAGCGGGGTTTTAAACCCGTGTGCAAGGTCACCTGCCCGGTTTTTAGCTTTCTCGAGGGTTTTTTCCTGTGCGGCTAAGAGGTCATTAACCTCATGAACAAGAGGAGAAATTTCCACAGGCATTGACGTCTCAATACGAGATGATGTGCCATTCCTGATTTCTGCAATAGATTTTTGCACCAATTTCAAAGGGCTAAGACCAATTGTTACTTGGACGGCACCAGCAATCAAAAGAAACACCCCCAGCATAACTAGGGCGATTAAAACCTCATAAGAAAATTGGATACTCATTGCTTGCAATTCGGCCGTATCAATTCCCACGACAATTCTGACAGATTGTTTGCCTGTTGCAGATGAAAATTGTAAACGGCGTTCATGAACAAGAATGGTTGAGTTTTGCGGGCCTTTAAGCTTGTGAATATGTACCTTGCCCAAGCCAAGATCATCACTGGGCAAAATAAGCCTTGTATCCCAAAGTGATCGTGATAAAGCAGATTTTCCGCTGGTTTCATCATTAATCTGCCAGTAGAGCCCGCTGAAAATTTTCTCAAACCGTGGATCAGCCAATTTACTGGTCATGTGTGGTGTATCTGTACCATCAAAAACCAGTCCTGCTGCGATCTGGGTGATATACGTATCCAGTTCAGCACTAAGACGACGCTCACTGTGTCGTTCGAATAGGTAAATCAATCCATACCCAGTAACCACCAGCGCCAGCGTCATGCTTAACATCTGGATTAGAAATAACCTGGCCTTTAAAGACTTTAGTTTCATGCTGGCCTAATCATAATAGCTTGCCCACTATTGCTACCTTTAGTCTTTAGGTTGAAGGATTAATCATTGCATAACCAAAACCACGTCGAGTTTCAATGATGCCTGAACCCAATTTGCGGCGCAAACGCCCAACCAATACTTCAACCGCATTGGATTCGCGTTGCTCATATTCCCCTTGTAAATGTTCTGCTAGTTCTTGTTGGGGAATAGTGCGCTCATTGTGGTGCATCAAATAAGAAAGCAAGCGATATTCTTGAGGGGTGAGCGTTTTGGGTACACCTTTAACTGTAACGCGCATCTGGCGTGGATCAAGCCTGACATCACCGATAATGATTGCAGGCGTTGCATGGCCAGTCGAACGCCTGATAATGGAACGTAACCGAGCCAATAACTCATCCATTTCAAAGGGTTTAGGCAGATAATCGTCAGCACCAGCATCAATACCTTCAACTCGCTCGCTCCAGCTACCGCGAGCGGTTAAAACTAAGACAGGAAAACGTCGGTCATTTTCTCGCCACTTCTTTAAGATGGTTAAGCCGTCCATTTCAGGCAGGCCAAGATCAAGAATTACTGCAGCATAGTCTTCGGTATCACCTTTAAACCAAACTTCCATACCATTGCTTTCTTGGTCAACAATATAACCAGCACCCGTTAGTGTCTCACCAACATCTTTGATGATTCTGGCATCATCTTCAGCAAACAGGATACGCATCAGTCAATTTTTTCCTTGATAACTTTTCCGGTTCTTGCATCGACATATAGCTCCATCACCACGCCTGTTTTTTTGATATATTTAAATTCATAAATAGGAATGCCGTCTTCAAACTCGAACTCTGTCTCAATCAATTCACCTTTGATTCGCGACTTTACCATTTTCATAATTTCTTCAAGCGGGCGAATTTTCTCTGCTTCGCGTTGCTGCAAAATCTGGTTTCGATCCGAATTTTTAGAATAATCACTGGCGATGGCATGGCTTTGCAAACCCGCAAAACT
>JAMOMM010000216.1 GCA_027067085.1 Hyphomicrobiales bacterium | reverse complement strand
GTTGATGACCGCTTGCCAGTTTTCAAGGGTCATTTTGTGGAACATGCCATCGCGGGTGATGCCCGCATTGTTGACCAGCACATCAATGGGGCCAAGGTCGGCTTCAACAGCGGCAATCCCTGTGGCGCAGGCATCAAAGTCACCGACATCCCATTTGTAAACGGGTACGCCTGTTTCAGCTTTAAAGGCGTTGGCGGCATCATCATTGCCCGCATAGCTAGCAGCGACTGTGTAGCCGTCAGCTTTAAGTGCTTTACAAATAGCGGCACCAATGCCGCGCGTGCCACCTGTTACGAGTGCTATTTTGGTCATGGATTTTCCCTCTTTTCCGTGATCGGTATTTAAAGTTGTTTGATGTGGGTTTGTTTAGTTTCGTTTAACGCTCTTGTTGCTTGCTCGCTTAGCGCTCTTGTTGCTTGCTCGCTTAGCGCTCTTGTTGATTGCTCGCTTAGCGCTCGACGCACATGGCAATGCCCATGCCGCCGCCAATGCAAAGTGTGGCAAGGCCTTTTTTGGCATCACGGCGTTTCATTTCATAAAGCAAGGTGGTGAGAACGCGCGCGCCTGAGGCACCAATTGGGTGGCCTATGGCAATTGCCCCGCCATTGACGTTGACTTTATTTGTGTCCCAGCCAAGCTCTTTATTAACAGCGCAGGCTTGGGCCGCAAAAGCTTCGTTGGCTTCAATCAAATCTAGGTCTTCATGAGTCCAGCCTGCTTTTTCGAGTGCTTTGGCCGATGCATAAATTGGGCCAGCGCCCATAATTGCAGGGTCAAGGCCAACCGATGCCCAAGAAACGATTTTGGCCAATGGCTCAATGCCGCGTGACTTTGCTTCGTCGTGGCTCATCAACACTACGGCGGCTGCGCCATCGTTAATGCCAGAGGCGTTGGCAGCGGTTACGGTGCCATCTTCGCGTTTAAAGGCAGGGCGTGGTTTTTGTACGCTTTCAAGGGTAACACCATGTTTGATGTATTCGTCTTCCTTAACCAGGGTTTCACCACGGCGGGTTTTAATGGTAACGGGGGCAATTTCGTCTTTGAACTTACCAGCCTTTTGTGCGGCTTCGGCTTTGTTTTGTGAGGCAACGGCAAAGTTGTCTTGTTCTTGCCGCGTGATTTGCCATTTTTCGGCTACATTTTCAGCGGTAACACCCATGTGGTAGCCGTTAAACGCATCCCATAAACCGTCGCGGATCATGGTGTCGATCATTTGGTAGTCGCCCATTTTAACGCCGTTGCGCAAATGTTGACAATGGGGTGCCCCTGACATGGATTCTTGACCACCTGACACGACAACACTTGCCGAGCCATCAGCAATTTGTTGAGCGCCAAGAGCAACGGCGCGAAGGCCAGAGCCGCAAAGTTGGTTCATGCCCCATGCTGGAGCCGCATCGGGAATGCCTGCTTGAATGGCGGCTTGTCGTGCTGGGTTTTGGCCACTGCCTGCGGTGAGGATTTGGCCCATGATGATCTCATTGACATCTTTAGGGTCGACATTTGCTCGTTCCATGGCGGCACGAATAGCAACTTCGCCCAAATCATGGGCAGATACACCTGAAAGAGCGCCGTTAAAAGCGCCAACAGGTGTGCGTGCTGCTGATGCGATAACAATTGTTTTTTGGTCATTTGCCATGATGAGTATTCTCCCGAGGTAACTGTTTGTTCAAAAATGGTGTCGTGTATTGTATCGTGTGTTTTGTAAAGTATTGTGCAGTGCGTAACTATGTTGTGCGATGCAGCATTTGTCGAGTATTATTTTTTCAAGCCTATAGGGCCAATTTTTAGAACGCTATTCGACCTTAGTGTCTATTCACACTTTTTCTTGCGAGGGGCTTGCGAATAGGGGTTTTTTAGGGAGGGGCCTGATTGAAGTGCGTCTAAGTAACCATCTAGGTTTTTTGCACTTGCAATTGTGCAGTGCAAAGCGCAAAGTTTTAGGGATCGACAAAGTGATGGGAAAAGAACATTGGCTGAAAAATCAAAAGCTGGCTCCAAATCCAACAAGACAGACGAAATTATCATCAAGAAGTACGCTAATCGGCGGCTCTATAATACGGCTTCAAGCAGCTATGTGACCCTTGATGATCTTTCTTTGATGGTCAAAGCTGGCGAAGATTTTGTGGTGCGCGATGCCAAGACCGATGAAGATTTAACCCGTTCAGTCCTTACACAGATTATTTTTGAAGAAGAAGCCAAGGGGCAGAACCTTTTGCCGATTAGCTTTTTGCGTCAATTGATCGGTTTTTATGGTGACAGTATGCAAGGGGTTATTCCTTCATATCTTGAACATTCCATGGGTGCGTTTACGCAAGGCCAAGAGGAATTGCAGCAACAAGTCGCCAGCACATTTGGTGGCATGGATATGTTTAAAGCTGGTGAAGAAATGGCCAAGCAAAACATGGCAATGTTTCAGCAAACCATGAGTATGTTTGGTGCTGGAAACCAAACTGGAGCTCCTGAAAAAGCAACGAACTCTGGTGTGCAAGAACCAGCTAAAACGGCATCTGAGCAAGCTGCGCCAGAACAAGCGGCCAGTGCTGATAATGAAGGTTTTGATGCCTTAAAAGATCAACTTGTTGCCATGCAGCGTCAGTTG
>JAMOMM010000215.1 GCA_027067085.1 Hyphomicrobiales bacterium | reverse complement strand
GTTTATACTGTGGTGCATGGCTATGAAGGTGATAAGGCAAAAACTGGCGCTGACAAAGGAAAACGCGTTGTAAACGGCTGGAAGAACTCCAAACTACCATGGACGTATTCTCTTGATGGCGACTTGATGTATTACAATAAATAACATCTGGGACACACGAAAAAATGAAGGGCTGAGAATTTTCAGCCCTTCTTCTGGTTGGCAAGCCAAGTACACCAAAGTAGAACTTTTTTTGTAATCTGCTACTCAGGTAGCAGTCTGGATTGCCAGGTTGAACTATGGGTCTCTTATGTCGCTCTTTTTCGAAAAGAGCTTTTAACCACACAAAGAGGAGGCTGTTGTGACAATCACTGTACATGGTAAAATCATCAAAACCGACAATGAAGGTTATCTTCTTACCCCCCAAGACTGGAGCGAAGAGATCAGACTGGAATTGGTCAAACAACATAAAAAACTTGCCCACGAAACGTTTAAGCAGGAAAATGATTCCAAACACAATCTGTATGAAACATTCCCACATGGACCAATTGGGATGATTGCAAAAATGGCAGGTATCCCCAGAACTGCGATTTCCAAAGAAGTCAGCGGTGGTTAACAATGAGCACCCTAGCGCGCGCGACAAGGCAAAGCTGCTGTTTGGCGGTGATGCCAGATTTGCATACAGCAGGACTTGCCTGTCTGGAATTACACCTTGATAATTCCACGGACTTAGCAATTTCAATGCTGAACAAACCAGACGTTGATGCAGATCACGGGGACTTCTTCAGGGTGAAATTCATTGGGACGGTCATGTGCCGTGGCTCTGTTGCCCGGTCACTTAAACAACAGTCAGTGGTTCGCGGTGACAGGTTGTGGGAAATGGCCGAGTTGTTGAGTTTAATCGGCGTTCCAGCCCATCACGAAGGCATTTATGACTACGCCTTGAAATCTGGAATGGTGGTTCTGGTTTTGCAGGGTGATGGAGAAACCTTGCGACGGGGATGTCACATCTTGGAAGATATATCGATGGAAAAACCAGTTTTATATTTGGTTTAGAAATTTAAAGGCAATCAATATATGCGGGTTTGCTTAAAAATAAGAAACCTCTGTTCTACAGAGGTTTCTTAGTATCGTGAGCTAGCGCGTGACGGGTTGAATTGGTTTCAAGTAAACGCGATGCACTCTAGGGTCCTGACCCTAGATATTATTTGTCTTGATCCGACAAGTCGCGTTTGCGTCCAGTAATCATCGCTTTAACCAAATTCTCGCTATGGCTAAAACTACTGAAAATAACACCTGCAATATGTAGTCCGATTAGAACAAGGGTTAAATTGGCGGAAATTTCGTGAACTTCTTCCACCCACTCGATACCCCAAAACATGTTGGATGTCATGGCTATGCCTGATGCTGTTATTGTTACAAGCGATAGTAACAACGCAATAATCATTGCACCACCCACTGGGTTGTGGCCAATATATCGTTTTGCTTTATGATATATCGTATCTTTCAGATAATTAAAAACCGAGACAGGGTTATAGACGAAGTCTGTAAAGCGAGCATGCTTTGAGCCAATAAAGCCCCATATCAAGCGAAACCCAACCAGTCCAGCAACAATATATCCAGCAATATCGTGGAGTTTGTCCCATTCATCAGCGCTTAACCAAGCAATAGCAAACGATGTAACTAATGACCAATGAAACACCCGTACTGCAATATCCCAAACTTTAACCTGTTTGGGCTCAGTGACTGACCGTTCATTACGGTCAGCCTCTGATGAGTTGTTTGCGGTTGTCATCGCCATTACTTATTTTTGACTTTAACAACTTTGCCAGTCACTGGGTTCATGTAAATTTCAACACGACCACCGTTTTTGCCAATTGCGTAAACTTCATAACAGCCATCTTCGCGTTTAACACGGCGAACATCATATCCCATGCCTGCAGCTTTTGCTTTAACAGCATCAATTGACATCCAATTGCCACTTGCCTGACCACAGTAGGCACCGCCACTGGCGTTAGCTGGGGCACTAATAGCAAGAGTTAGAGCTGCGGCAGAAAGAATAAAAAACTTTTTCATGATATTTTCCTTTAATTTTAATTTAATCTTGGTTCAAATATTGAATCGCTCAATGACGATGATCTTTGTATAAACGAGGTGTAATGACACATCGCTGACGAACTAATTCAGCAAATTGTCATGTTGGATCGGGTAAGGTTTTTTCATGTATAATAAAGTCAGGCATAAAATTTTTATTGCACTTGTTGCAGCTATTTATAGTTTTGCGGGTTTGCAAAGCCATGCCATCGCCAGTGATTATTCTAAAAATTCGGATCGAAATCAGATTTTGCAGCAACGCGAAGCAGAGAAAATTCGCCCGCTTGAAGAAATTATGAAAATGGTAAAGTCGCGAATCAAAGGTGAATTGATTGAGACAGAGTTCGAGTTTGAGGACGGTATTCCTATTTATGAATTTAAATATATCAAAAAAACAGGCGTGGTGATGGAGCTATATGTCGATGCAAGAACCGGAAAAGTTATCAAGGAAAAAATTGACTGATGCGCATTCTGTTTGCTGAAGATGATGCCAGAATCATCAAAGATGTTGGTGAAACACTAACGGGTGC
>JAMOMM010000214.1 GCA_027067085.1 Hyphomicrobiales bacterium | reverse complement strand
TGCCTGTCGTTGGTTTTTTTAAATCGGCCGTCAGTAAGGACTTTATTTCGTTTTGCTGTTCTGTTTGTGCTTGAGCCCATTGGCGAACGATTTTTTGTTCTTCGCGCATTTGCTGGACAAGCCCATGAACAGCATCGGCAAGTTTGTCGATGGAGCCAGCTTCGACAGGAGCATTTGTTTGATCGCCACTTGGTGCCGGTTCTGATAATGCTTGGACCAATGTCGCGTTGATACGGTCTATGCCTGCTTGCAACCCGCTCATGTCCATTTGCAAATATTGTGGCATGGTTGCGCCGTTGCCGCCTTCACCTGCTTCAATATCTGTGATGGAGGCGAGCCATTCTTCAAGTGAATTATAAAAACGATTTTGGGCCTGACTTGCTTGAAGGTCTAAAAAGCCTAAAACAAGAGAGCCTGCGAGACCAAAGAGTGATGAGGAAAATGCTGTGCCCATGCCAGCAAGTGGTGCTTCAAGGCCACTCTTTAGTTCTTCAAAAATAGTGGAAGAATTGCCGCTGCCAATGTTGAGAGATTTAATCGCATCACCGACAGAAGCTACGGTTTGTAAGAGGCCCCAAAAGGTGCCGAGCAATCCAAGGAAAACCAGCAGTCCGATCATATAGCGCGAAATGTCGCGTGATTCATCGAGTCGTGAAGCTAGAGAATCAAGCACCGAACTAAGAGTGGTTTGTGAAAGAACGGTTGAACCTTGGCGGTTGGCAAGCAATGCGGCCATCGGTGCTAAAAGGTCAGGTGTGTGAGACACTTCTAAACCTGGATCGGCAATGCGGAAATTGTTGACCCAATTGACTTCGCGGATCAAACGCCAGACATTTCGCATGGCATATCCAACACCTAGAATAAGCACAACAACTATCATGCCGTTCAAGCCTGGGTTAGACATGAAAGCCAATCTAAACTGGGGGAACAACACCGCTGCAACAATTGCAACCAGTAAGATGAAAACCATCATTTTGACAAGATAAACGCGTGGCAGGTCTAAAACATTGCCATCATCAAGATCGTCCATTGACATAAAAGTGCCCTTTTTATTTTCTTTCCCAGATGGGCCCTTTTTCAACAAAGCCCTTAATTGATACCCTAAGGCCAGTTTTATCAACAAACAAGACAACTTGGCCGTTTCATTGCAGGTTGGCACGTGTTATCTGCAGTCATTCATTTTATTTCAGCTAACCAACTATAAAAAGGTTCTCCTATGTCGACACCTATTGCCCGCGCGTTATTATCCGTATCGGATAAATCAGGCTTGATTGAGTTCGCCACGAAATTATCTCAAGCTGGCGTTGTTTTACTTTCAACAGGTGGCTCTGCCAAAACCCTGCGTGATGCGGGCCTTGATGTTACCGATGTGAGTGATGTGACGGGGTTTCCAGAAATTATGGATGGCCGCGTTAAGACGCTTCACCCAAATGTTCATGGCGGCTTATTGGCTGTGCGCGATAATAGCGAGCATCAAGCAGCTATGAGTGAGCATGGTATTGAAGGCATTGATATGCTTGTTTGTAATTTGTATCCGTTTGAATCAACGCTTGCAGGTGGCGGTTCTTATGATGACTGCGTTGAGAACATTGATATTGGCGGGCCTGCAATGACACGAGCAGCGGCAAAAAACCATCATGATGTTACTGTGGTTGTTGATGCATCTGATTATGATGCAGTGATTGCCGATATGGAGGCTAATGGTGGCGCAACAAGTTTAGATCTTCGCCGTAAGTTGGCTGCTAAAGCCTATGCACGAACGGCTGCGTATGATGCGGCGGTTTCAAGCTGGCTTCTCAATGAAGTGGGTGAGACTGCAAGTGACTATCGCGCCTTTGGTGGTGAGCTTATTCAATCACTTCGTTATGGTGAGAACCCACATCAGTGGGCAGCATTTTATCGGGCGGGTAAGGCTCGTCCCGGTGTCGCCAATGCCAAGCAAATTCAAGGCAAAGAATTGTCTTATAATAATATCAATGATACTGACGCGGCCTATGAATGTGTGGCTGAATTTGATCCAGCCGAAACTGCAGCTTGTGTGATTGTAAAACACGCAAACCCATGTGGTGCTGCGATTGCTGATAATGTGGTTGATGCTTATAAGTTGGCGCTACGCTGTGACCCTGTGAGTGCCTTTGGTGGCATCATTGCGATGAACCGTCCATTGGATGCGCAAGCGGCAACTGAAATGGTAAAAATCTTTACTGAAGTTATTATTGCCCCCGGTGCCAGTGATGAAGCCAAAGCGATTGTGGCGGGAAAGAAAAACCTGCGGTTGCTTTTAACTGATGCTTTGCCTGATGTGCGTGAAGCTGGTGTGACGATGAAAACCGTGGCGGGCGGCTTCTTGGTCCAATCACGTGACAATGGCAATGTTGATGATGTTGAGCTGAAAGTGGTGACGAAGAAAAAACCAACTGATGCTGAAATGACAGATCTTAAATTTGCCTTCCGCATTGCCAAACACGTTAAGTCGAACACTATTTTGTATGTCAAAGATGGTGCAACCGTTGGTGTTGGCGCGGGGCAGATGTCTCGGGTTGATTCAGCTCGTATTGCGGCGCGAAAATCTGATGATGCGGCAAAGGCTGAAGGTATCAATACA
>JAMOMM010000213.1 GCA_027067085.1 Hyphomicrobiales bacterium | reverse complement strand
TTGTGACTATCGTGTACTTTTGTTCGAATGATTTTTTTGTAGTAATATCGGTGGTTTCCACGCCCTTTGTCGCGCAATGTTTCATATGAGAACAACACGTCTTTTGTGGTTATTGGCGTACCATCAGAAAAGTGTGCCTTGGGATTGATGTAAAAGGTGATCTGACTTCGATCTTCTGGAACCTCTATCTTTTCCGCAATGAGACCATATAAAGAAAACGGCTCAGATCGATTGCGCGATAACAGGCTTTCAAACACATAAACCCGAAGTGCGGCCGCTGGGCGACCTTTTAATATGAATGGATGAACGCTGTCAAAACCACCCGTGATGGCGCGCTTATAAACACCGCCTTTGGGTGCGTCAGGGTTGGCATAGGGGTAATGTTTAAAGTCTGCGGCTAAGGCGAGATCTCCCTGCATGGAGATTCCATGAACAGGTTCAGCACGCGCGCCAATGCCAGCAGCAGAGATTGAGAATAAAACAATAGATAGAAGTGTAAATAAAGCAGCTTTTTTCATTGCTTGAGTAAGCCACAAAATCACTGATTCTAAAACCGTGCAAAAATCAGCACCAAAAACGGAGAAGTGAGACCGCATTTATGTTAGTTGGCGCGGGTATTTTTCAAAGAGTAATAATTGGTTTCGCGATCATATGAACCAAAGTAATCGGCAACTTCTGGATGGCGAATGGGCGCCATTGTTTCGTCAGGCAAAAGGTTTTGCTCTGAAACATATGCTGCATATTCGGTTTCTTCATTCTCCGCGAGCAAATGATAAAACGGTTGTTCTTTATGGGGGCGAATTTCAGCAGGGATTGAATCCCACCACTCATCAGAGTTTGCAAATACAGGGTCAACATCAATAATCACCCCACGAAAAGGAAACAACCGATGCATAACCACTTGGCCAATGGCAAACTTTGCTAGTTTCATTTCTTGCGTCACAATAATCACCCGAGTTTAGAAACAGCCCACTTTTATCTAAAACTGACTATAAACCATATTTTTCGGCAGTGTCAGGGTCTTTTTCTGCAACAATTCGCGCTAAGTCAGCAATAACCTTGGCTTGCTTCCACGTTGCATCGTCCTGCATCTTACCATCAATCATCACAGCGCCTGTACCATCTGGCATTCCTTCCAGAATGCGCAAGGCAAACTTCACTTCGTCAGGATCTGGTGAAAAGACAGTTTTTGCAATACCAATTTGCGACGGATGCAAGGACCAAGCGCCCGCACAACCAAGCAAGAATGCATTTCTAAATTGAGCTTCACAGGCTTCAAGGTCTGAAAAATCACCGAACGGGCCATAAAATGCTTTAATACCCGCAGCCGAACAAGCATCCACCATTTTAGCAACAGTGAAATGCCATAAATCTTGTTGATAAAAGTCACGCTTGCCTTGGCTACCATCACTATCGGCCAAAATACCGTAAGCAGGGTGCCCACCACCAACACGGGTAGTTTTCATACCGCGTGAAGCTGCCAAGTCAGCTGGCCCAAGGCTCATGCCATGCATGCGAGGGCTTGCTGTTGCAATATCAACAACATTGTTCACACCTTCAGCGGTTTCCAAAATTGCGTGGATCAGAATCGGTTTCTTCACCTCATAACGCGCTTCAAGCTGCGCTAAAAGCTGGTCCAAATAATAAATATCCCACGGGCCTTCAACTTTCGGCAACATGATAACATCTAGTTTATTACCGACTTCTCGAACGATTTCAGTAATATCATCGAAAACCCATGGGCTATTGAGACAATTGATCCGCGTCCAAAGGCCCGTTGAGCCAAAATCATTGTCGCGAGCCATTTCAATAAACCCAGCCCGTGCCGCTTGTTTTTGATCTGCAGGGATTGCGTCTTCTAAATTACCCAGAATGACATCAACTTTTGGAATCATATCGGGCACCTTGGCGCGCATTTTCTCAATGTGCGGCGGCAAAAAGTGGATCATACGTTCCAAGTTTACAGGGAGCTCTTTCAATGGCTCAGGTGCACCAATTGCAAGGGGCTTAAAGAACTGACGAGGGAGTTTCATAGGCTGACCACTTTCTATTTTTCTAAACTTGGCATCAACACTCTATAGTCCTAAACCAACTGATATGTCACTATCACATAAAGGCGAATATATTGACTAAGTATACGCACAAAGCAAGGTCAGCAATTTTTCAAAAAGAAAGAAAGTCAGATGCAACCGTTAAATGGATATAAGGTCTTAGACTTTACGACACTTTTGCCAGGGCCACTTGCGAGTTTGGTTTTAGCGGAATCAGGGGCCGAAGTCATTAAAATAGAGCGCCCAACCACTGGCGATGACATGCGCCATTATCCACCTATGTGGGGAAAAAGTTCTGTGAATTTTGCCATGTTCAATCGTGGAAAGAAATCCCTCAGCATCGATATAAAAGACGAAAAACAGCGTGAAAAACTTATTCCATTGATTGAACAAAGTGACATTCTCATTGAACAGTTTCGGCCAGGTGTCATGCAACGAGTCGGCCTTGATTATGAGACGCTAAAGTCAATAAATCCCAAACTGATTTATTGTTCAATTACGGGGTATGGCCAAACAGGGCCAAAATCTCAGCAAGCTGGCCATGATCTCAATTATATTGGCGATACGGGTTTGCTCAATAATTCCACTGGTATGAATACTGGCGGGCAGCCAAATATCCAAAACAGTGCAACATTACCACCAACCCTCATTGCCGACATCGCAGGCGGTACATATCCCGCTTTAGTCAATATTTTGATGGCGCTGATAGCCCGGGAGAAAACTGGTAAAGGGTGTTATCTCGACATCGCAATGAGCGATAATATGTTCATGCTGATGGGGTTTGCCATGGGAGAAGGTTTAGCAACCAACAAATGGCCCAAGGATGGAGACGCGCTACTCACCGGTGGATCACCAAGATACCAATTATGCCAAACCAGTGACGGCAAACTGTTAGCTATTGCGGCACTAGAACAGAAATTTTGGCAAAATTTTTGTGCTTTGATCGACCTTCCACGCGATATGATCGATCACAAGTTTGACCCCAAACAAGTTATCAGCAAAATTCAATCCATTATCATCCAACAAACGGCCAAACATTGGGAGGAATTGTTTAAAGGGCACGACTGTTGTTGCACCATCGTCAACACACTCCAAGAGGCCATGCAAGAACAACACTTTCAATCTCGTGGGCTATTCCAAGCCAGCTTAACCAACGAAAACGGCGATTATATTCCAGCATTGCCCACGTGCTTAGCGCCATATTTCAGGGATAGTCTCTCTCCAGCAAAAAGTGCACCGTTATTGAACGACAATTGACGAAATCTCAACGTAAGAATTTGGCCATTTGGTCAATAACTAAATATTTTCGCTAATTTTCTTATCAGCCATGAAAAACACACATAATCAACGTGTTTTAAAAACATCAAAGGTTGACCTTTACACAATACTTAGCGATTAATGATGCGATTGAAAAATCATGGGACTTTGGAATTGATGTCTGAAAAAATCGTTACAGGTTTTATTGCCGTGGCTGCGCTCTTAACTGGGCTGCAGGTGAGTCACGCCAAACCTGCTATATCTGACGGTTTTGAGGCCAAATCAATAGACACCTCAATCTGGTCTCTTCGTAACATGCCAAATCGCCGACATTGGATGGACAAATCACATAAACGCAGTGGTAATAAGTCTTTAGCTATTCGCGTAAAAGGCTATGACATCGATAAAAGATGTAATTGTCAGGTGAGTGAAATTCGAGAAGCCTCTAAAACACGAATCAAATTCGGCGAAGAGGTTTGGTACTCATTTTCGTTCCTCGTAAAGGGTAGGGGTGGAATAACCAGTGACACACGCTGGCAAATTGCTTCTTGGAAACAAGAAACAGACGGCAGTCCATATCTGGCCCAGCGTTTTGACAACGGTGTTTTTCATATCACCTTAGAAAGCGGAAAGTCGCGGGTTTTAATCGCAACAGCTGCGGGTAAACCTGAAGGGTTTATATCGGCCATGTCAAAAGGCCTGATGTCTCAATTTGGTTTTCTATCGCAGAAAGACAAATATGATGGCGATGACGACATCACACTTGCCTATGGAGAGCATCCAATTTTACCCAACCCGCAAAAAGGCTGGGTGGATATGATGTATCACATCAAGGGGGGCCTAAATGACGATGGCTTTATTGAAATATTTGCCAATGGCAATTTCGTTGCACGCGCCACAGGAACAATCGGCATAAAAGATTTTTCTGGTCCAACGCAATATTTCCGTTTTGGCCATAACCGCGCGGCAATGCCTGGCACGGCAACACTATACTTTGATAATTTTAAACGCGGCAGCAAGCGAATCGACGTTGAAAAGCGCGACTAAGCTAAAAATCACTGCGTATTCAGTTTGACCATAAGAGGGTGGTCAACTGCTGGCAAACGAGACCATTGCGCCAACGATCCATCATACATTTTAGACTGTTTGTTACCCAGCAACTCTGAGTCAATAAACCAGCCAAGCGATGCCCAATGTCCCGTATTACAGAACACAATCGTATTTCGCTTTGATGAGGCTTTTTGAGCCGCGTAAATTTTTGCTAGAACACTTTTAGAGCGAAAAACACCCTTATCATTAACGGTCATCCAACGACCTGGAATACTGATAGAATTGGGCAACGTACCATATCGCGTCACAGAACCACTTTTATTGATACCAATATGCTGATCTGTTGGCCGGCTATCGAGCAATTGCACATCATTCTTTAGTCCAGTTTCCACATCACTAGCAGTTGCCAAAATACTTCTGTTCATTTCAATGTTAAATGTCGTGGCAACAGGTGCAACTCGCCCCTTTTCTAATTTGGCGGTTTTATCCTTTAAATACGCTGTCATACCACCGTTAAGGATGGATATTTCCTTGAGTCCAATAAGCTTTAGCGTCCAATAAATCCGCGTTGCGATGCCCGTTTCTGCCGCACTGTAACCTCCATGCATCAAAACCACATGGCTGTTATTTTTGATACCAAGCTTTTCGACAAGCTTCTTTAAATGAGCAACGGGCGGTCGCATTCCATTGATACCATTCAGCTTCATTCGCCACTGATCTCGGCCATAGCTAGTATTTATTGCACCTGGTACGTGGCCAGCCTGATAAGAACCAGCAGCGCGTAAATCTATAAAAACAACATTGTCTTTACCCGTATTGGATTTCACCCAATCAACATCGACAAGCGGGTTTGCAGCTTGCGCGGTCATAATGCCGAGCGACAAACTAAAGACAATCAATGCAACAAATTTAAAAGAGAACCTCAAAAACAAACTAAACACAGTTATTCTCCTGCTTAAATGAAAACATGGCCTATGTTGGAGCGGCCCAAGCTTTCGAACAAGACACAATCAGGTGATTGTTCGTAATCAGCGTCCGCTAAACAATCTATTCTTAGATTTATCCAACTGTTTTTTAGTTTCTTGATAGCCAATTTCAACCGTTTCTTCAAAGCACTTCCATTGACGAATTTCGATTGATCCCAGTGGCGGTTCCACCGTTAAATCGGCACGGTTGGCTTGTTGACGATTGAGCGCTTCACTGCCAACAGTACCTGACCGCATCAAAATAGAAATAATCGGCGGGGCAATGGCTTTGCGGAACCAGCTACGTTGGTTTTCTTTTTCAAACCATGCTGTATCCATCAAATGCTCGCGCGCAACATCGATGGCAATAACTGGTCCGCGATGAATACCACGCATCACATCCACTGGCATATTGTCCAAAACACCACCATCAACCAGCAAGCCATGCTTAGTTGGCACAGGCGGTAAAATACCAGGCAACGCAATGCTTGCCCGCAAAGCTTTCCATAATTTGTCGGTTTTATGAATATGGACATGACCATTTGTCAAATTGGATGATGCGCAAAAGTAGGGCACCCATAAATCAGCAATATTTGCATCACCATAATTTTGATACAAAAGTCTTTCAACTTTATGGCCACGCACCAAAGACATGAACGGCAATGTATAGTCATTCAATGGGTTAGAAGCCACAAACGAAGTTTTAATCCGATCAATAATTTCATCCAAAGACCAGCCAAAAGCATAACAACCCGCAACAATAGCGCCCATGCTACTGCCACCAATAAAATCGATGTTAACACCAGCTTCTTCAATCGCTTTTAGCGCACCAATGTGAGCATAAGCCCGTGCACCGCCACCCGATAACACAAGCCCAACACCACGCCCCATAAGAATGCGTTTAAGATGTTGCCAATCAGCTGGTTTATTTCGGATATGAAAATGTCGATTGACGGGTACAGTATCTAACCAAGCCGTCGTTTGGCGCGGTAAAGCAATGGTATCGGATTGGATGAGTATTAGATCTACCAATTGATGCACGGCGCGTTGCCGCAATATTTCAACGGATAAATCGCAATGAGGTCGATCAGCGCCATTGGCGACAATCAATATTCGGTCAGCTTGTCTAGCGCATTTCGCGTTCCAGCGTTGATCGTCACAACAGCCAATGAAGAAAACCAGATCACAACGCGCTTCCAGCTTAGTTAAATCATCAAGCTGTTCTAATCCGTCTTCCTTGGTGATAATAGAAAATGCGTTGCCATCTTGGTTCAATACCTCAGACAATTGCTTAACAATCAAATCAACTTTGGCCATTTTCCCAGCGGGCAATATTGCGATGGTTTTTGGTTCTAGGCGGCCATCTGTTTTATTGGTGACTTGTTGCAAGCGATGAACCAACAACCTGTTTAATTCATTCATAATAACTGGCTTTGAGTGCACCAATCTATCGAACTCAATTTTCGTCAATTTTACAAGGTTGCTATCACGGATAGCTGTAACGGTTGCAGAACGTGGTTCTCCAGAAATAACCGCCATTTCACCCACAGTTTCGCCAGGTTTAATAACCGCTGATAATTGCGGATAGCCACTGGGACCGGGAAAATAGACTCCAAGCGAGCCAGTATTGACCACAAAAATAGCATCGCCAGGGTCTCCAACTTCAAAAAGTTTTTCCCCAGCTCTCAAGTCTACTCGTTCCGTCGCACCCAAAATTGTCGCGCGAACGTCAGGGCTTAAAGCTTTAAAAACATCGTGATCGGTTGCCTTAGCCATCGTCGGATTTTACCTTTTTTAGTGCCGAACAACTTTTCGGCTTTTCTTACAATGTTCAATTTAGCATAAAGAACTGATACGCTAATGTGCAATAAACAATTGTTTTATCTGGAGCAAAGTCATGAGCCTGTTGAATTCCCAAATCAAGTCTTCTTCACCAGAATTCAAACAAAATGCACAGGCAATGGCGCAGCTGTCGGCACAATTGCGCGAAAAACGAGAACAGGCGGCTCAAGGCGGGCCAGAAAAATCACGCCAGCGCCACCTCGATCGCGGAAAACTTCTTCCACGAGATCGCGTCAACCAATTGCTTGATACGGGCGCTCCATTTCTAGAAATTGGTGCACTGGCTGCAAATGATATGTATTCTAAAGACATTCATGCCGCTGGCGTTATCGCCGGTATTGGCCGCGTATCTGGTCGCCAATGTATGATTATTTGCAATGATGCAACAATTAAGGGCGGCACCTATTTCCCACTCACAGTCAAAAAGCACCTACGTGCGCAAGAGATAGCTTTAGAAAACAGGCTACCGTGTATCTATCTGGTTGACTCTGGTGGGGCAAACCTTCCCAACCAAACCGATGTATTTCCCGACAAAGAACATTTTGGCCGTATTTTCTTTAACCAAGCAAACATGTCTGCAAAAGGCATTGCTCAAATTGCCTGCGTCATGGGATCATGCACAGCAGGGGGCGCTTATGTGCCTGCCATGTCTGATGAAACCATCATTGTTAGAGAACAAGGCACCATTTTCTTGGCAGGCCCACCACTGGTAAAAGCTGCAACGGGTGAAGTTGTGTCAGCTGAAGATTTAGGCGGGGCAGAAATTCATACACGCACATCTGGTGTTGCCGATCACTACGCCATGGACGACACCCATGCATTAGAGATTGTTAAAGACATTGTTACCAATTTAAATGGCGCTGATCGTCCCCATGTCGAGCTCAAAGAACCAAGCGAGCCGTTATTACCAACAAAAAGCCTTGATGGTGTCATTCCTCAATCATTCTCAAAACCATATGATGTGCGCGAAGTGATCGCTCGTTTGGTTGATGGTTCGCAATTTTCTGAATTTAAGAAAAACTACGGCGAAACATTGGTGACAGGCTTTGCTCATTTGTGGGGCATGCCCATTGGCATCATCGCTAATAATGGCATTTTATATTCCCAATCAGCCCAAAAAGGTGCGCACTTCATAGAAATATGTTGCAAGCGAAAAATCCCCTTACTGTTCTTGCAAAACATTTCTGGGTTTATGGTTGGCAGCAAGTACGAAGCAGGGGGCATCGCCAAAGATGGCGCAAAACTTGTGACTGCCGTTGCTTGCGCGCAAGTTCCAAAAATCACTGTCATCATCGGCGGCTCATTTGGAGCAGGGAACTACGGCATGTGTGGCCGTGCATACAGCCCACGGTTTTTGTTTTCTTGGCCCAATAGCCGCATTTCTGTCATGGGCGGTGAACAAGCAGCTTCCGTTCTTGCAACCGTCAAGCGCGACAATTATGAAAAGGCTGGCCAAGAATGGTCGCAAGTGGACGAAGAAGAGTTCAAACAACCCATCCGCGATCAATATGAAACCGAAGGCAATCCTTATTATGCAACGGCGCGATTGTGGGATGATGGCATAATTCTGCCCTCTGAAACCCGAAATGTTCTCGGTCTTGCGTTTTCTGCCACGTTAAACGCCCCAATCCCAGATACTCAATTTGGTGTATTCCGCATGTAACGTTGTTGTCTTGATATGTCACATTTATCGTAAACACGTTATGCTATATAAATCCGTCAAAATTAGAATCAGGTGGAAAATATGGCGGCAGATATACCAGATTATCAGGATTTCTTTGACCCAATCCTTAAAACGCTTCAGTTCGAAGAAGGCTTTGTTTATATTGATGAAATAAACGAGTGTGTTAGTGAACTGTTGAAAATCTCATCCTATCAGCTCAACGTATCCTTACCGAGTGGCCGACAAACTGTTTTCGAAAACCATCTGCAATGGGCACTAAGTTACCTCGTGCAAGCCCACCTCATTGATACAGACGGTGCCAGTGCATATCGCATCACACAAGTTGCAACAAAACAGTTAGACGCAAATCGCCCTATCAAAATTGAAGTCGCACCAGCCACTGAAATTGAAATGCCGATTTTCAACAATTCATCTCACAGATCTACACCGAGTAAACAACAAACAACACCTGAGAATATCTCGCTTGAATTTGAACAATTGTTTGAGGACCTTAAACATGATTTGTTGCATAAAATTCAATGCAAAGAACCTGCGTTCTTTGAAAACCTCATCATTGACCTCTTGCTGGCAATGGGATACGGCAGCCGCCGCCGCGACCTTGCCGCCCACTTGGGAAAAACGGGTGATGGTGGCATCGACGGGGCAATCAACCAAGACCAATTGGGACTAGATGTGGTTTACATCCAAGCAAAGCGCTATCAACAAGGGTCTTCCGTACCTGTCTCGGCCGTTCGAGACTTTGCAGGGGCCATAGAGGCCCACAAGGCAAATAAGGGCGTTCTTGTAACGACATCCACCTTTACCAAGTCCGCACGGGTGTTCATCAACAAAATTTCAAAGCGAATCGTCTTAATTGATGGCGATCGACTAAGTGAATTGCTCATTCGCAATAATATTGGTGTGAAAATCCGCGAAACTTACGAAGTCAAAAGAATAGATGAAGATTATTTTTCTTAAAAACCTTGTGCAGGGCTTTTGTTCTAGAGCGTTTCATGCTGTGTTTGTTACGGAAACACAGCATGAAACGCAAGATTATCAACACTTTAAGTAGGTCGTTCTGGTTCAAAGCAAACCAGAACAACTCTAATATTGATCTTTATTCGTTGTGGACAAGCCGAACCGCACACTATCAAGCGTCGGGCACTTCGATTAGGTTCTTTACCAATGATTTAAGCGCAGCACGCGCAATTAAAGGAGTTTGAACAATGGCTGGTTCAGTAAATAAAGTAATTCTCGTTGGCAATTTAGGTCAAGACCCTGAAATTCGTTCAACGCAAGATGGACGACAAATCGCCAACTTTAGCATCGCAACGAGCGACAGCTGGAAAGACAAGAACACAGGCGAACGCCGCGAAAAAACTGAATGGCATCGTGTTGTTGTCTTCAACGAAGGCCTTGTCAGAGTTATTCAGAACTACGTCAAAAAAGGCTCTAAAGTTTATATTGAAGGCTCACTTCAGACACGTAAATGGACAGACCAATCAGGCACGGAAAAATACACAACAGAAGTCGTTCTTCAAGGCTTCAATGGCAATTTGACCATGTTAGATAGTAGAAATTCTGGTGGCGATGGCGGCGGGTATGGTGCTGGCTCTGGCGGCGGTGGCAACTATGGCCAACAAAGCCCACAACAAGGCTCAGCGGATTCATCAGGCGGCAGTCAAAACCAAAACTTTGCCCGCGATCTAGATGATGACGTGCCATTTTAAAGCGCTTCGCGTTTAATTGCAGATTAAACACCAATATTATCAATGAGCCGGGTTTTCCCTAACCATGCAGCGGTTAGAATACGCATCGGTTCATTGTTATTTTTTACATAATCAAGCGTATTAGCGTTTCTGGCTTCAACATAATCGACTCGAAAGCCCAAATCCGTTAATTTCTGAGCCGTTGCGTCCGCAGCCTCTTTAGGATTCATACCATCATTGATGTTTGCAGCGGTTTGCTTGGCAAAGTTATAAATGCTTGGTGCTAACGCTAGTTCTTTTTCGCTCAAATACGCATTACGCGATGCCATAGCTAAACCAGAAGGTTCGCGCACTGTTTCAACAGGCACAATTGTCGTTGCAATATTCAAATCACGAACCATCTGGCTAACAACGGCCAATTGTTGAAAGTCTTTTTCTCCAAACATTGCATAATCACAGCTTGCTTGGTTAAACAATTTTGCCACAACCGTCGTAACGCCATCGAAAAATTGCGGGCGATATTTATCTTCAAGCCCAACACTTGCTGGCCCTTTTAAAGAAACAACACAAGAAAAACCAGTGGGATACATTTCATCGTTATTTGGGACATAAACCAAATCCGCCCCCACTGATTCCAACATAGTTTTATCTGCTGAAATATCATTGGGGTACTTGTCTAGGTCTTCATTGGCTGCAAACTGCTTTGGATTTACAAACACTGTCACCACAACACGGTCGGCGATCTGAACACCACGCCGAACAAGTTCTAAATGTCCGTCATGCAGTGCGCCCATTGTTGGAACCAGAGCCGTTCGCAATCCTTCAGCTTTCCACTCACGAATGACAGAGCGAAGCGTGTCTTGGTCATATGCCGTCGTCAAGCCCGAACCCATAGAGAAGTTCCTTAGATTAGAGTTAGAGTGAAATATAAAACCGCGCTTGGTGTTTTTAACTTGCTATTGCTTAAAAAGATATGGGCCGTTTCAATAATTACAAATATGAAATTAGTATTAAAACAAAGCTCTTTCAATTGGCCAATGCCAGACTTATCTTTATAGATAACAATATATCTGGTTCTAGAGCGTTTCATGTTTTGGTTGAATCACAAACACAGCATAAAACGCAAGACTATCAATATCTTAAATAGGTTGTTCTGGTCCAATGTAAACCAGAGCAACTCTAACGACCATAAAAATGGATTTATAAATGTATTTACTCGCCGCGATGGCAATTTTGGGGGCCGCATGGCTGGGCATAAAATACATGGCCAAAGCAAACCCTGCATCAATTAAAACCAACACACGAAAAGCTGGTGGCATTGCGGCCGTCATTTTAGGGATTATACTCACCCTAAAAGGAGCGCTACCCATAGCAATTCCGATTTTTCTATTCGGTTTGGGCTTGCTCGGCCTTGGACACTTAGCTGGGATCGAACTACCATGGGCAAAGAACAAGTCAGGTGAACGGTCCCATATTCAAACCAAAGTTCTGGTTGTAGACTTAGAACATGACAGTGGGCGCATGCACGGTAAAATTCTCATGGGCAGTTTTGCAGGAAAAACACTCGAGCAATTAGATCAATCCCAATTGCTCGAACTCATGGATGAATGCTTGGCTGCAGGAGATCAAAGCCCACATTTGCTGCAAGCCTATCTAGACACAATCCACCCTGAATGGCGACAATCTTACACT
>JAMOMM010000212.1 GCA_027067085.1 Hyphomicrobiales bacterium | reverse complement strand
TTTCACAAGTAATGGTGCCATGGTCGGTCACCACGCCTGTTGCAACACCGTCCTTTACGATGATGTCTTTTACCGTCACACCTTCGTGGATTTTTGCACCATGCATGCGTGCGCCTTTTGCTAATGACTGGGTGATGTCGGAAGGTGAGGCTTGGCCATCGGTGGGCATGAACGCTGCACCAACCAAATCCGAGATGTCCATCATCGGCCAGAGGCTTTGGGCTTCTTTTGGCGTGAGTAAATCCATCTGCATACCAAATGAATGGGCAGTAGTGGCTTGGCGTTTAATCTCGGTCCAGCGTTCCTCATTGTTGGCAAGGCGCAGGCCGCCGTTTTGTTTCCAACCTGTTGCAAGGCCAGTTTCTGCTTGAAGGTTTTCGTACAACTCAACGGAGTATTTTAGCACTTGAGTAATTGCTGCTGATGAGCGCAATTGGCCGACTAAACCTGCGGCATGCCAAGTCGAACCGCTGGTGAGTTTGCCTTGCTCAAGTAGAACAACATCCGCGTTGTGATCTTTAGCTAGGTGGTACGCCGTTGAGCAACCAATGATACCGCCGCCAATGATGATGATTTGAGCTTTTGAAGGGAATGTCATTTTAGCAATTTCCCGTATTTTGTCTGATAGGTGTTCAGTTCTTTTTGCAGCGCCTCAAGGCATTCATTGGTATATTGTAGGTAATCAACGCCCGGCACATTCAGGTGTGATTCTGACACCATGGACCACATGGTTTCGCGCAGCATGAGAGCGACCTTTAAAGCGGCTAAGGCTTTTATTTGTTCGGCTTTGGGCTTTTTGTTGAAATACAATTCCAGCAATTGCAAATCTTGTTCCTCGGTAAATGCTGAGTTAGAGGCAAGGTTGGCAAGGTCTGAAAGGGGAGTGGAAAAGGCGGCGTATTCAAAGTCGATAAAAAAGATTTTCTCCCCATCTTTCTCCGCTTTGGCCATGATATTTTGTGGCACCAAATCATTGTGGCCAAATATGATGAGTTCGGGAATTTGTACGGCTTTTAATTTGCTTGAAAGGGCGTGGTAGATTTCAAGGTCTTTAATATAGGGTGAATTGCCCTCGCGCAGGGTGGCAATGTAATCTGAAATAACGTGAAAAACATTGAACAAGCGTGCATGGCCGCTCACGCGTTCTGCAACTTGTGTATGGAAGTCACGCAGGCGGTTTGTCAGTGGGTTTAAGTTTTCGACGACATCTTTTGCGTCATAGGTTTTGGCTTTGATGAAGTCGAACACCATGATGCCTTCGTCATTTTTCATTTCATAAAAAACAAGATCAGGGGAAAACCCCGCATCGGCTGAGGCTTTTGATACCATGGCTTCAAAGTCGCGATTAACGTGATGGACGGGAATATCATGGCAGAAACGCACGACATATTCTTTGCAGCCATCGGTGGCAATGTAGGCTTCGTTTGAGCGCCCCCCTGTTAATGGCTTAACGGTGACATTGAGATTGCCATTTGGCCAGATAGGAAGGTTGAGTAATTTTTTTGGCGGGGTGGATGGTTGCGTGGTCAATTTGATAGTCCTAATCGTGTTTTGATTTTTTCTGAACCAGCGGTGATAAGCCGGTCGGTGATGATGGCGATGAAGGCGATAGACAACCCAGCAATCATGCCGCGGCCAATGTCGGCTTTGGTCAGGCCGATATAAACCTCTTGGCCCAAATCGCGGGTGCCTACTAAGGCGGTGATGACCAACATTGAAAGGGCGAGCATGACGGTTTGATTGATGCCAAGCATAATTTGCGGCAGGGCAAGTTTTAGTTTTATTTTGGTGAGGATTTGCCATGGCGTTGCGCCTGACACAATCCCCGCCTCGATCAAATGTGGATCAACCCCGCGCAAACCAACGGCGGTGTAGCGAATGGCTGGCGTTACAGCATAGGCAATGATGGCGATCATGGCGGTGAAGTCACCCACGCGAAACAACATAACCACGGGCATAAGGTAGGCAAGGGACGGCATGGTTTGTAAGGTATCAATGATAACCTTAACCACATTCCATAAGCGATCGCGGGTTGATGCGATGATGCCAATGGGGATGCCGATGAGGGCGGCTAGAATTACCGATACGCCGCATAGATAAACCGTGACCATGGCTTTGGGCCATTGGCCATTTAAGACAATGAAACTTGCAAGGGCCATACACAAAACACTCAAGCGCCAGCCTTTAAGGCTGTATCCTGCAAGACCGAGCAAAGCGATAACAAAGGGCCAAGGCAGGGAAAGTAAAAAGCGTTTTGTTGGTATCATGAAGTTGAGCAACAGGGCGTTTTTAAAACCTTCGAGAACATCGTAATAATGAATGTTGATGTACTTCATCATATCGTTGCCAGCCGTGCCTGTGGTGATGGTCCATTGCTGCGGCCACGTTTGGATAACGCCGATAAATAGACCAACAATGCCCGTGATGATAACAACCAACAAACTTATGGATGTGTAAGGATTGGCCTGAACAAAATTGGTGGGAGCCTTTGTCTTTTTTGGTGGCGCGCCGCGCTGGGCAAACCCTTGCGATAGGCGATCAAGGGCAATGGCCAAGACCACAATGGCAAACCCCGCTTCTAAGCCAGCGCCAATATCAAGGCGGCGTAGAGCTG
>JAMOMM010000211.1 GCA_027067085.1 Hyphomicrobiales bacterium | reverse complement strand
TTTTAATGGTTGATGCCAGCCAATTCTCATCGGCTAGCGCTGCTAATGCGCCAACTTGGGCCAAACGATTGACACCAAAATGGTTGCGAATTTTATTAAACGACAAAATCAATTCAGTTGACGCAATGCCATAACCGACACGCAAACCTGCCATGCCATAGGCTTTTGAAAATGTCCGAAATCGGATAACTTTAGGGTTGTGAATATCGATCGGCAGCACTTGGTCTTGCGGCGCAAATTCCACATAGGCTTCATCCAAGCATAACAAACAATCATCGGGCAACGCATTGGCAAAATCATTCACGGCTTTAGCACCGTGCCAGCTTGCCATCGGATTGTCAGGGTTGGCCAGATAAACTAACGTCGCATTTGTTTCTTTCACCTTAGCCAACAGGCCTTCAAGGTCTTCTTTGTCGTCCCGATAAGGAACCGAATGCAGGGTGCCGCCAAAGGCGTTAACGTGGTAATTAAATGTTGGATACGCACCAATTGAGGTCACAACATTTGTGCCGCTTTCAACCAACAATCGAGCCAAGTTTCCAAGCAATCCATCAATGCCTTCCCCGACAATAACATTGCCGATTTCAATGTCGTATTTTGCCGCCAGCGCCGTGCGTAATTCAAAACTCAATTCATCACCATACATCCACACATCGCCAGCATTTTCTTGGATGGCTTTTATGGCAAGCGGTGAGGGGCCAAAACCATTTTCGTTAGCACCAAGGCGTGCTTTATATGGTTTGCCGCGCAAGCGTTCTTGGGTGTCAGGGCTAACAAATGGTGCTGCAGACGACAGAGACTGGACGAGCGGGGTATAGCAAGGAGAGGTCATGTGTGGCTCAGTTTTGGTTTTTAAAATTTTGGGCAACTTCAAGAGCAAAATAAGTTAATACGCCATCTGCGCCAGCGCGTTTAAAGGCATGTAAGGATTCAATAATAACCCTGTCGCGATCAAGCCAACCATTTTGTGCCGCAGCCATAAGCATGGCGTACTCACCAGACACTTGATAGGCAAACGTGGGCACACCAAAGCTTTGCTTAACCCGTGAGACGATGTCTAAATATGGCATACCTGGTTTTACCATAACAAAGTCCGCGCCTTCGGCCAGATCAAGTGCCACCTCACGCATGCCTTCATCAGAGTTGGCATAATCCATTTGATAGGTGCGTTTGTCGCCTTTAAGCGTTCCAGAAGAGCCAACAGCATCACGAAACGGCCCATAAAAAGCAGAGGCATATTTGGCGGCATATGCCATGATTTGCACATCAAGATGTCCACCTGCTTCAAGCCCTGCGCGAATGGCTGCAATGCGTCCGTCCATCATATCTGAAGGGGCAATAATATCGCAACCAGCTTCAACTTGATTGATAGATTGCGCGACCAGAATTTCTACGGTTTCATCGTTAAGAACATCTCCGTCTTGTACCAACCCGTCATGGCCGTGCGCGGTGTAGGGATCAAGCGCGACATCACACAAAATACCAATGTTTGGCACAGCTTTTTTAATGGCCCTAACGGCGCGGCAGACTAAGTTTTCTGGATTCAACGCTTCTTTGCCATCATCACTGCGCACGCTGTCTGGCGTGTTGGGAAAAAGCGCCAAAACAGGAATACCAAGATTGGCTGCGTCTTCGGCCGCGCGAACCGCGAGATCAATGCTCAAACGCTCGACACCGGGCATTGAAGGAATAGGCTCGCGCTTATTCTCACCTTCAATCACAAAAATCGGCCAAATCAAATCATCGACACTTAATGTCGTCTCGCGCACCAAACGTCGAGACCAATCAGCTTTACGGTTGCGACGCATACGAATATCAGGAAAACAAGGAGTGCTCATTACATTAAACCCACTTACAAATTAGAAAACTTCATACGCCCCGTGCACAAAATTTACTTGCGAACAATTTACTTGCAGATTTTGTAGCGTCCACTGCGGCCCATGTCCATGTGGAAATGATTAGCGTGAGCTTTGTTATAGCGCGGGCTTAAAACCGTGGCATAGTTTTTACAGGCATATTTATGAGCATCAAACAAGAAATTTGCATCGCGACCAATGCCAAACAGCGCGCTGGCCGTACTCCAGTTTTTCAATAAAGTCAGTTTAGTGCCATTGGCAAAGGTAAAGCCTCCCACATCTAAAGCGTTGCCAAATGAATGCTCGGAAATACGGCTAGTGCCAGAACCGCGCCTTGAACGACAGCTATAAGATGAGAGCTGGCGAATGGCGATAACAGGAGATTTATACTTGCGCCGCGCCATCGGTTGTACATCGTCAATCAACCACTTGTAGGTTGCCAATGCCATATTGCAATTTAGTTTGGCTGCTGGTTTAACTTTTACCGCGCCAAATGATGTAATGAGCAAAGGCGCTGCAATGCCACAACCGCCAGAACCGCCTATTGGTGGTAAAATTTCACCGCCAATATTGGTTGTCGCCAACACAAGCTTGCAACGGTCTACGGCAGATTTAATTTGGCCCTTGGACCATGAAGTTTTCAATGTCGGACGTAAGTTGCGAGCTGATGCTTGGTTACGTTCGCGCTGTAAGCGATCTAGCACAATATTGACTTCACCGTTGCGTTTGGTCTGAACAACGGGAAGAGGCCGTCCATCTG
>JAMOMM010000210.1 GCA_027067085.1 Hyphomicrobiales bacterium | reverse complement strand
CACGGCCAAGGCGGCGATGGTCACGCTTTTCAGCTTCTTCCAAACGAACAAGATATTCATCTAAATCTTTTTGATTTGCCCAAGCCGTTCCATAAATACGGGTCAGAACTTCGCGATCTGAATCCCCGCGCCAATACGCACCAGCAACCTTCATCAATTTAAAGGCTTTTCCCACTTTACCTGTTGAAGGCAAATGCGGCCCACGGCAAAGGTCAAACCATTTACCTTGGTTGTAAATTTTGACATCATCTTCTTCAGGAATAGCGTCAATCAATTCAACTTTAAAGTCTTCGCCCATATCGGCAAACATCTGTTTGGCTTCATTGCGCGGCATCGTTTTTTTAACAAACTTATCATTGCGATCAATGATATGGCCCATTTTCTTTTCGATCTTAGCAAAGTCATCCAATGAAAATGGCTCATCACGATAAAAGTCGTAATAGAACCCGTTTTCAATTGTCGGGCCAATGGTGACTTGCGTGCCAGGAAACAATTCCTGCACCGCTTCTGCCATTACGTGGGCACAATCGTGACGGATCAGTTCCAACGCATCTTCATCATCACGCATAACAATTTCAAACGCCCCACCCTCATTTAAAGGTTCGGACATATCAACCATAACGCCGTCAACTTTTACAGCAACCGCCTTTTTAGCAAGTGATGATGAAATGCCTTTGGCAATATCATAACCGCTTATGCCCGCTTCATATTCGCGGGCGGCACCATCTGGAAATTTAAGGGTAATCATTGTGTTTGCTCCTTTAAGCTCACTCTCTGCCAACAACGCAGGTAAGCATTACAAATATATTTGATGCTTTTGCCGCCAAACAAGCAATTCGTCAAGGTTCAATTCAAATACGTGCCAAAACGAGCCATTTCATTTGTTTTATTAACAATTCAGCAACCTCCCCATAACGCGCCATTAACCCTAATACTTTACTTCTAGTTGTATCAGTTTAGTAATTTGAGTTAATCAGGATTAGATATGTACAAGTTAATTAAAGCCGTTTCCATCGCTTCAGTGGCAACAGCCGCCCTTGCAACAAGCGTTGCTCTTGCCGCCGATTTACCACCGCCCCCTCCACCAATGGTCGAAATTCGTGAATCAACTTACGATTGGAGCGGTGCATATATTGGTGCTTTGATTGGCGCTGGCTCATCGGAAAATACATATGTACCAATTGGTGCGCCCGATCCAGATATTTCAGGCTCTGGCTTAGTTGGCGGCATTATGGTTGGTTATAACCACCAGATTGATAATCTTGTCGTAGGCGTTGAAGCCGATGGAATGATGTCCGATATTGACCCGCGCAACTTAGCCGACGGTGTTGACCAAAAAGTAAACTACCTTGCAACGATTCGTGCTCGGATAGGTTATGCTCATGATAATACTTTGTTTTACGGAACCGCTGGCATAGGCTTTATCCGCACAAAACTTCACATCATGCCAGCCAATGAAAACAGATCAAAAAATCATATTGGGTTTGTTGTTGGCGGCGGTATGGAACATGCCTTTACGCAAAATTTCATTCTTCGCGCTGAATACCTTTATGGTCGTTTCAACAAAAAGAATTATGTCTACACACCAGGTACTGTTCGCATGGGGTTAGACAACCTTCACATTGCCCGCGCAGGTGTCGCTTACAAATTCTAATTATCGCTACTATTTTAAGTGATTTCAAAGCTCCGATGAATTTCATCGGGGCTTTTATTTTTTCCAGATACCATACCGCCAAAATTTAAACCCTTGGTTTTCAAGTGTTTCTGGCACGGGATCATATCCCTCACTGCCCCATGGGTGACAACGTAAAATACGTGACAGGCCAAGCCAAAACCCACGCCACGCCCCAAATCGCGAAAGCGCCTCAATCGTATAACTTGAACACGATGGCAAATGACGGCAGGTTCGGCCAAAAATAGCCGAAAAGCTAAGCTGATAACCTCGAACCATAAGAATCATAAAGCGCGAGACAAGACCTTTTGGTTGAGGCGGCAGGTGGTTTGCACACATAGCTTAATACGCTTTACCTTTGCGGTTTGTAAAAACAAAACCATCCGTTGTTTTTTTTGCAATCAGATCATCATCAGGATAATGCGCTGTTTCTGTTGGCATCCGACTGCCCACTTCAAGATAACGGGCTGGTTTATCTGATTTATTGACAAGGTGGTGGCCATTTTCATCACCCGCAGGAAACCCTGCACACATGCCTTTAGTCAACACATGCTCGCCATCATCATCAATCAACACCAACTCACCTTCAACCACATAAACAAATTCATCTTCATTGGAGTGCCAATGCCGCCGCGCCGACCAAACACCAGGCGCTAATGTCGTCAAATTTACCCCAAATTGAGACAAACCGAAGGAATTGCCTAAAACCTTTTTTTCGCGTTTTTCACACGGGCCAGAAAATTGGGCTGGATACATCGTACCGATTCTGGCTTCAACAGTTTCTGTATCGAGTATAACGGCTGTTTTTTGATTACCCGCCTCATCCATCCAAGCAGTTTTTGTCATACCGTCTCGCTTTCATTTACACTTTCAAAAGCATCGCACACCGCTTCAAATACCAACAAAGTTGAGGTATGGCGCGCCTTCACATCTTTAACAGGTTGC
>JAMOMM010000209.1 GCA_027067085.1 Hyphomicrobiales bacterium | reverse complement strand
TAATGGTGCAATGTCTTTTGCTGGCCAATGACGTTCGAGTAATTGCGCGCGCGCCGTTGCTGGGTCTGGTGCGGCACGAATGAGCGCGATGACTTCATCAATATTGGCAACAGCAATAGCTAAACCAACCAAAATGTGAGCCCGATCACGAGCTTTATTGAGCAAGAACTTGGTACGACGGGTCACAACTTCTTCGCGGAAAGCGATAAAGGCGGTGAACAGATCTTTCAAATTCATCAATTCAGGTTTGCCACCATTAAGCGCCACGGCATTGATGGAGAATGAGGATTGAAGTTGTGAATAGCGGAACAATTGGTTCAGCACCACTTCGGGCATCGCATCACGTTTGATTTCGACAACCACACGCATACCATGACGATCAGATTCATCGCGAATGTCAGAAATGCCTTCGATGCGTTTATTGCGGACGTGATCTGCAATTTTTTGGATCATCGTGGCTTTGTTCACCTGATAGGGAATTTCGCTGATGATAATGGCTTCGCGGTCTTTGCGAATTTCTTCAACGTGGGTTTTACCACGCTGTAAGATTGAGCCGCGACCTGTTTCGTAAGCTGACTGAATACCAGAACGACCCAAAATCATTGAACCTGTCGGGAAATCTGGTCCTGGAACATGCTCCATCAATTCAGCAATGGTAATCGCAGGGTTTTCAATTTGTGCCACACACGCATCAATGACCTCGCCCAGATTGTGCGGGGCCATATTGGTGGCCATGCCAACGGCAATACCGCCAGAGCCATTGACCAACAGGTTTGGGAACCGCGCGGGTAAAACAACGGGTTCACTTTCAGAATCATCATAGTTGCCGCGGAAATTGACCGTTTCTTTATCTAGATCAGCTAAAAGTCCCGTTGCGGTTTTAGCCATGCGCACTTCGGTATAACGCATTGCAGCTGGTGGATCACCATCAACTGAACCAAAGTTACCCTGCCCGTCTAACAGTGGTAAGCGCAACGAGAAATCTTGCGCCATGCGGACCAATGCATCATAAATTGCGCTATCACCATGTGGGTGATATTTACCCATAACATCACCAACCACACGGGCGGATTTACGGTATGGTTTGTTCCATTCATAACCGCTTTCGTACATTGAATACAAAATACGTCTGTGCACAGGTTTGAGACCATCGCGCACATCGGGCAGTGCTCGCGATACGATTACGCTCATTGCATAATCGAGATAAGAGGTTTTCATTTCCTCTTCAATTGTGATCTTTGAAATATTTTCGTCTGGCGGAACACTTGCCCCGTTTTGATCATTTTTATCGTCTGTCAAACCAGAAAACCCCTATTGCGATTTGCTCTCTAAATCATGAGAATCATAGTCGCGAAAAAACATGCCTGATATTAGCAAAATCTAGGCAAAACTGCAATTTATTAGCGGGGTTATACAGGTTGGGTAAATAGCTAGAAAATAAACTATTTTTGCAACGTCAGAACGATCTCTTTACCACCGTATCCGTGGACTAAATCACCTGCACGTATGCGCACCTTTTTAACGTTTTCTGGGATGGCAACACCCCCCAACGAACGCGTAAACGGTTGTTCGTTGACATGAGGGTGGGCCAAAACACGGGTGCCGAGAACTTTTCCATCAATAGTTAAAACTTGAAAACTGTTAGCATAGTGTTTCCAGCCTTCATCAGCGTGACTAACGGTAGCGGAAAAGGACCATGAGTTACCACTTTGGTTTGCCGTTGCTTTCACAACATCGGCCTTACCTGCAAATGCAGGCGAAACAATTGTAGCCATCATCATTGATGTCGAAAGGGCGATGAAACTTTTTTTAAACATAGCTTTTACCTATTTGACTGAAATATAGTGTGGGTTTACATCCATGAACACAGATTCTCAAATCACTCTTGCGAGAGGAATAACATACAACTATGTCCAACCACGGTTCTAAGAAAGTAATTATTGCGGCATTGTTTGGTAATTTTGCCATCGCGGTAACAAAATTTAGTGCGGCAAGTTATACGGGTTCATCAGCAATGTTGTCCGAAGCTATTCACTCGTTAGTTGATACGGGAAATCAAGGCTTGATGTTGTTTGGTCTGAAACGTTCGGAACGTGCTGCTGATAAAGCCCACCCGTTTGGTTATGGCCGTGAACTGTACTTTTGGGCTTTTGTGGTGGCATTGTTGATTTTTTCTATCGGGGCTGGTGTGTCGATTTATGGTGGTATTCAAAAGTTTTTGCATCCTGAGCCAGTTACTAATCCGATGGTCAATTATGTGGTGCTTGGGTTGTCGATGATCTTTGAGGGCTTTGCGTTGAGGATTGCGTACAAAGAATTTAATAAATCTCGCGGCGACACACCAATGTTTGCTGCCATTCAAAAAAGTAAAGATCCCGTTTTGTATACGGTTTTGTTTGAAGATTTTGCAGCGATGGTGGGTTTGTTCATTGCCTTTGTTGGTTTGCTGATTGCTGAATATATGAATTTGCCTTGGATGGATGGTGCTGCTTCTATCGCTATTGGCGTTTTACTGGCCGTTGTGGCGATGTTGTTGTGTTACGAGACCAAAGGGTTGATTATTGGTGAAGCGGCTGATCCCAACGTTATTGAAGGGGTTTTTGAGATTGCCGATGCATCCA
>JAMOMM010000208.1 GCA_027067085.1 Hyphomicrobiales bacterium | reverse complement strand
ACTTTAGTGACGTGCTTTAAAAAAGTTGAATAAACAACAATGTCGAGGATACAACCTAATTACGAATTTAAAGTTGTCTCCCAATCAATAGCCGATCGAACAATGGTTTCTAAATTATCATATTTAGGTTTCCAGCCAAACCCGCGCATCTGATCTGCATTTGCAACAATTTCTGCTGGGTCGCCTAGTCTGCGGTCTTCCATCTTCACATCAAAACTTGAATTTGAAACCCGTTTAACCGCCTCAATAACCTCTAATACCGAGAATCCATGCCCATATCCACAATTGGCTGTAAAGCTTTCTCCACCATCAGCCAAACGATCCAACGCCACCAAATGGGCACCTATCAAATCAGAAATATGAATATAGTCGCGCACGCCTGTTCCATCAGGTGTTGGGAAGTCAGTGCCAAACACACTCATTCCTGACCGTTGGCCAGTCGCAGCCTGGCTCGCAACCTTAATCAAATGAGTCGCAGCCTCTAAGCGTTGCCCTGAGCGCATTTTCATATCTGCCCCTGCCACGTTAAAGTAGCGCAAAATTCCATGCCTCATACCATGAGCAACTTCTACATCACGCAAAATAAACTCTGTCATCATTTTAGATGTACCATAAGGCGACTCAGGATTAAGTTTTGCGGTTTCATCAACTGGATTCACATCAGGTGTTCCATATACAGCCGCCGTCGAAGAAAACACGAATTTATCAATACCTGCACCAACAGCTGCTGCAATAAGAGCGCGCGCCTTAACTGTATTATTCAAGTAGTACCCAAGCGGATCAGACACAGATTCAGGCACAACGATAAACGCGGCGAAATGAACAATCGCCTCAATTTTTTCATCTCGAAGAATTTTTCCAACCAATTCTTCGTCACAAATATCACCTTCATAGAAGGGAACGCCTTCTGGAATCGCTTCACGATACCCTGTAATTAAAGAATCAATAATAACGGGTTCGTCACCACGATCTAACAACCCCAAAACCATGTTGCTGCCAATATATCCAGCACCACCAGTAACCAATACGCGCATAATCGCCTCCCGAAAAAATCAATATCTGCACTCTTTATCCTAAAAGACTTACTCAATCGCAAACGTCACGATCATTTCACCTTCCATTTTGCCCTCAAATGCCTTATGTAATATATAGTTCTGGATTGTTGCCAGATTTTCACTAATTGCCGCACAAACAAAAGCCGATTAGTAAAATCACTCGAACGGGGGTTCAAATGTTAGCTGGAAGCGGCAAGCGACACGTGCTTTTTTTACAAGGCACTGGGAGTCTGTTCTTTTGGCGACTGTCCAAATCCCTCATAAGTGCTGGTGTAAAAACTTCAAAAATTCGTTTCTGTTTTTCCGATAAATTTTTCTGGCCCAGCAAAATTGATACACGCTTCAAGGCAAAGCTTTCAACTTGGGAAGGTTTTCTTTCAAATTACCTTATTACTCAAGGCATATCTGACATCGTTTTATTCTCAGATAGTCGTCCATATCATAAGATAGCCGTAAAAGTTGCTAAAACGCTCGGTGTCAATGTTTTTGTATTCGAGAACGGGTATTTAAGGCCCAATTGGATTACCATGGAAATGGGCGGTGTAAATGGCCGATCACCTTTCCCTAAAACTATGGAAGAAATTTCAACCTTAGCAGCCAAGCACGAGCATGCAGACCAAACGCCAATTAGTTTACAGCCAGTCAATCCATTTCGCCAACACATTGGCGATACGATGTTTCATGCGGTGAACTTTTGGACAAAATTTTATCATCCCTACTACGAAAATTTTAGAAAAACATACGCACTTAAGGAGTTATATGGTTGGACCAAACGCTTGTTCCAACATCGACGAAAAGCCAAGAGGTCAGAACAAGCTGTCAAAAAATTATTGAAAAATAAAAATGACTTCTTCCTATTTCCCCTGCAATTAGAAAGTGATTATCAACTCCTTGTAGATTCTAAGTTCTCAAGTGTTTTAAACGCTTGTGACGAAATCGTTTCGTCATTTGCCAAACATTCAAAAAAAGCTGATATTCTTGTCATTAAAAACCATCCATTGGATAACAATTACACCAATTGGGAAAAGCAAGTTCAAAAGTGTGCTTTTAGGCATGGTGTGGCCAATCGAGTGGTTTTTCTTGAAACAGCACATAATCCAACGCTGTTGGACAATGCAAAAGGTATGGTGACCATAAACTCTACTATGGGCACGTCAGCATTGCACCATGACTTACCTTTATGTGTGCTTGGAAACGCAATCTACAACATTGATGGCCTAGTCCATGAAGATGGATTAGATCAGTTTTGGCTCAACCCAATTGCCCCAGAAAAAGGCTGTTACAAAACCTTTAAGCGCGCCCTCATCGGACAAACTCAAATTCCTGGTCGTTTTTCCACATCTGATCTCGATGCAAGCGTCTACATCCGCAGTGTAACAAAGATTCTTTCTACAACTTTCAGACCTGCAGGTTTAAATGCATTAGCCACACGTCCTTATGAACTCAAATTAGACCACACCGAGTTGTCAAAAACCGATGGCATATTGCCCGCAGAATGAGCAAATTCAAAAAAATGCATTTTTCTTTGGATTTTTGAACATTACCCATTGAGAACCTTCAACATTTCCTT
>JAMOMM010000207.1 GCA_027067085.1 Hyphomicrobiales bacterium | reverse complement strand
CGCGGGGTTAGCGTGGATCAACGGGACAAGCCCTGACATGAGGGGTGGGTTAGTGCACGCGTTTGCAATTGCAGTGGCCGTTGCTTTTGCGGTTGGCCTATATGCACAAACGATTGGCGCTGGCATAAATGAAATGCGATCAAGGCTTTTGGTAACGCGAGGGGAAAACCTACGTAAATCGCTGCTAGAGTCGTTCTGGTTTACATTGAACTAGAACGACCTACTTAAGGTATTGATAATCTTGCATTTCATGCTGTGTTTGTGATTCAAACAAAATATGAAATGCCCTAACGGGGATGCTTTTAGCGGCGGCACCAGCGCTTGTTTTGTGCGTTTTGGGCTTTTGGGTTATCTGCCAGAAAAGGTTAAAATTTTAAGTTGGCGCGAATCTCTTTCCCAGTCTAATGTCCTGCAACTCAAAGCTAATAAAAATATAAAAAATATTTGAGCAACAAATCCGGGGGGAGATGTAAAAAACTGTTGAGCATGTTGCGGGTTACAATTGCGACACGCTTTAGGGGCGAGGGACATGAAGGACGGCAGTTTGGTCGGGTTGTTAAACCCGATGATCGCGTTAATTTTTTCCATAACGTTTTTAGTATTTTGGTCACGAGATAAGCAGAGAATATACATTCTCGTCATTGCGATCTCTTATCTAACAATGGGCGTTGGTTTCTTAATCTCGTTGTTCGTATTGGACGACTGGGTGCTGATGCGCTCTGCAGTTTCAAATTTCTGCTATGCGGCAGCCACGGTCATGCTTATTTGGGCGTTGGCCAAGCGAGCCGCCTTTGAAGCGCCAACGACATTGCTTTGTTTAATAGCCGCTTTAAGTGTTCCATTAAACACTTGGTTAAAAATATCGTCTGATAACATCAATGCCTCTTTATATCTCACCAACTTTGCAATTGGGGCAATGTTTGGTATTGGCGCTTGGGTTTTGCGTGAAAATGCGAAAAAAAGTGTCCTTGAAAAGCTGGTGTTTTGGGCCATTTTGTTGACGGCTATTCAATTTTGGGTGCGCCCGATAATAAGCCTTGCGATTGAAACCAACATCCAACCTTTGGAATATCGCCAATCAACGTATTGGGTCGTCCTCAATTTTACAACGGCCCTTTTTTCAGTCGTTGTTGCTCTGACTTTGATTGCAGCATGCGCGCGCGATGTGATGGTTGATTTGATTGAGGACTCATCCGTTGACCATTTAAGCGGGTTGAAAATTCGAAGTGCGTTTGATGCAGAAGCCCGACTTCTGGTTGCTGAACGGGCCGATACTTCTATGCCACTGTGTATGATTTTGCTCGATATAGATCACTTTAAGCAGGTCAATGATCGTTATGGTCATCCATGTGGCGATGAGGTTATCCGCTTGTTCGGTGATTTGTTGGTAAAGTCAATAAGTGAGCATGATGTGTGCGGGCGTGTAGGCGGCGAAGAGTTTTGCATTGTACTAAGTCATGTAGATCATAATGCGGCTCGAAAATTAGCTGAAAATATTCGAGAGAAAGTCCACGCGTTACAACTTAAATGTATTCCAGCCAACGAGAAGCTTAGTGCTAGTTTTGGTGTGGTCTGCCTTGAGCCCAATGAGCGCTTCGATGCTTTTTACGCTCGTGCTGATGCCGCACTTTATCAAGCCAAAAATGATGGACGGAACTGCGTGCGAGTTGGTAGCAACAAACCGTAATATGTCGCCACTAATCGAGGGTTAAATAGAAGCGAAAAACTCAAGCAAGATGAACGTCGTTTTTAAACTCAATTTCTTCAAGGTTGTTACCTGGTCCACTGCGATCAATAATTATAAAGCGGCTGTTGGGGTGCAAAACTAAAAGCGGATGGTGCCACGTGCCGCGAGCATAGTTTACGCCTTGTGTTCCCGTTGCGCGAAAAGCTTTGAGATTATCAAAATTGGTCGGGTCTTCACCTTGCGCCACAACGACAAGCCAGTCTTGATTTTGCAGCGGATAAAAGGCCTGACTACCAAGCGGGTGGCGCTCCATTACTTCCAGTTTGATTGGGGCAGGGCGAGGTTGTGATTCGAAAATAGAGAGAATCGGCTTGCCGCCAACAACATTTAAATCAAGGTTCGCAAGGTTATGAAAGCGCTCTGTAGTGCCTTGGTTGATTGGAAAGTGCTCACAACCATCCAATTCAATGACGTCCCCAAAGGGCTTAAAGTTGCCTTTATCTAGCGGTTGTACTGGTAATTTCATAATGGGCGATACCTAAAGCGTTCAATTCTCAATGGTTGTTTTTACTGTAAAATCAGCACCTTGTATACAATAGCTGAATCAAAGTTTCATGTTTTGTCAGAGAGCAGGTCGGAAAAGAGATTGTTTTGATTCTAGAGTGCGCCGCGTTTATTTGGATTCAGGTATTCACTTGCTTGCCTGAGGCAGGGCTTGCCATGCAAGCCTGTTCAGGTACGACAAGTGAATTCATTTTAACGCGTCACGCGCTAGATCGCTAGTTGCATGCGTATGTTTGAATATCATAATATACGCATGTGACAACCTGCCACGTATATTAGGCCTTCTATATATACGGAATCTGCTATATAACTTATATCAACTTCTGAATGGGTTTATCCCTTAAGCAAGTTTACCTCCCTGAACTGTTACCCGGATAGTGGATCG
>JAMOMM010000206.1 GCA_027067085.1 Hyphomicrobiales bacterium | reverse complement strand
AAACTCGCTTGCCGTATGGTCTTCACCTTTAGGCCGCCAACGTACGATCTGGCCATAACGGTTTTTCTTTCGCGGGTTTGGTCCGCCAACAGGTGTTGCATCTCCACTCCGATTTGGTTTTCTTCCACGATTTTTGTTATTGGTCAGACAACAATAGACCTCAGCGCGGTTGGGGTGAGACGCGATCCATTCAGGACGGTCCATTGTTGTCGCACCAACCTTTGAAGCGGCAAGACGCGCGTGAACACACACTTCACCTTGGTTTTTCATGCCCGTGGTTTGTGGACTAAGCACCAGCCAATGGCCTGTTTGATCGTCATTAAACTTTGCCACATAAAGCGCGCCGCTCTCTAACAGATTTGTGTTATCTCCACCGTCAACGAACTTCTTGTCCGAGATAAACCGATAGATAAATTCACCGCGTTCATCATCGCCCATATAGACAACCACTTGACCATTTTCAGTTACGACCAATTCAGCGTTTTCATGTTTAAATCGGCCTAATGCGGTGCGCTTTTTTGGTGTGGAAGCTGGGTCAAACGGATCAATCTCAACCACATAACCATTACGGTTGCACTCATTTGGTGTTTTTGAAATATCGAACCGATCATCTATTTTGGCCCAACCATATCCCCAATCGCGATGGCCAACACCATAACGGTGCATTTCTTTGGTGGGTTTAAAGCTTTTATCCTTTGTCGAAAAGTAGCCGTTAAAGTTTTCTTCGCAAGTCAAATAAGTACCCCAAGGGGTTCTGCCATTGGCACAATTATTCCACGTTCCCAATGAAGTTCTACCAGTGGGGTCTGCCTTGGTTTTTAACAATGCCAAGCCAGCCGCTGGGCCTGTTATTTCCATTGGTGTGTTTGCTGTAATCCGACGATTGACGCTGGCATCTTTAACCAACATCCAATCTTTGCCATTGGTCTTGGCCACTTCAAAAATCGTTATGCCGTGGCCTGCCTGCGACTTTTCAATGTCATCTTTGGTGATTTCACTACGATCAAAACGGTTGCCCCACATAATCGTTTTATTGATGTATTCATTATTGACTGCCAAGACATGACGGCCCGACTTACTAAAAAATGCCATGCCATCATTATTATCTCCGACCGCGCGTAGTTGGGTGGCAGCGGTGCCTCTGGTATCTTCGTCAAACGATTTGCCGTTCGACCACATGGGTTCGCCCCAACTGGTAAGTACCTTCCAATTAAACTGGGGCGGTATCGTAACAGTATCGAGCACATTGGCTTTTACCGCTTCAAACTGCAATCGGTTTTCTTTAGCTTTAGCTGGTTTTACTTGCGCTATTTGAGCTAAAGGCAAAGTTGCCAGCGCTAGCCCACTTGCGGATATAGAGATAAACCCGCGCCTTGATATGATGGTGTCGATAATTTTATTTATTTCAGGTTCTTGTGTACGGGGAAAGTTTTCCTCATCAAATCTATCAAAAGAACCATCGAAAGAACCATTGCGCGATACTTTTTTCATTCGGTTTTCCATTTTATTTTTATGGTATGTCGAAATCAGCCCTTGTCAGGGCTCATATAAGTATAGGACGCTATAAGAGCGTTCAAAACAAGGGGAATAACAATGAAATATATGATGATGTTTGCCAGCCCAGAAGATGACAACTCAACCGACATGGATGCTTGGGGTGCGTATATTGGTTCGATTATGCAAGCAGGCATAGCCGTGGCCTCCCACGGATTGCACGACAAAAGCACAGCGACAACTGTCCGTATGAGAGATGGAAAACGGTTGGTTCAAGATGGACCATTTGCCGACACAAAAGAACAAATCGGCGGCTACTTTGTTATTGATGTTGCAGATTTAGATACGGCTCTTGATTGGGCTTCAAAATGCCCATCTGCACAAACGGGTTGCGTAGAAGTGCGCCCTGTCATGTTCTCGCCTATGGATGGCGACTAGACGAGCTACATGCCCCAAAGCTTAGCAAAAAAAACCGCCGAGGATGTGGCTCGGCGCTCTTATGGTCGACTACTTGCGTTCGTGGCAGCCTATGCAAAAGATATTACTGCTGGTGAAGACGCTTTGGCGGCAGCGTTTGCTAAGGCGCTTGAAACCTGGCCGAGGGATGGTGTGCCAAAAAACCCAGAAAGCTGGCTGATAACAGTTGCCCGACGCACAATTGGGCACGGGTGGCGACATGAAAAGGTCAAAACCCAAGCTGAACCAACATTAAAAATTTTGACCCTAGCAGGTGAAAAAATGGAGGCTGATGTGTTTAACGATGACCGTCTAAAACTGATGTTTGTTTGCGCCCATCCTGCCATTTCACAAACGGTTCACACTCCGTTGATGTTGCAAACAGTACTTGGCTTAAATGCTAAAAAAATCGCGGCCAGTTTCATGACCTCACCGACAGCTATCTCTCAGCAATTGGTGCGTGCAAAAAACAAAATTCGTGATGCAGGCATTGCTTTTCAAGTGCCTGAAAAAAACGAACTTCATCTTCGCCTAAGCCCCGTTCTTGATGCTGTTTATGCCGCTTTTGGGACAGGATTTAATGAACAAGCTGACGACTTAATTAAAGAAGCTATTTATCTTGGAGGCTTGCTGGTCAAACTATTACCAGATGAAGCTGAACCTCACGGATTGCTGGCGTTGATGTTA
>JAMOMM010000205.1 GCA_027067085.1 Hyphomicrobiales bacterium | reverse complement strand
GTTTTTGCGCCAGTTCGTTGCGGGGGCCTTTTTTACTGGCCGTCGTTGGGGTGGTTGCGAAATTTCATCTGGCGCGAGTGGAATAAACAGAGGTTCATTACCTTCTTGGGGCAGTGGTGGCACGTCAATAATAATAGCTTTGGGCAGAGGTTTTAATGCGGGCGGGTTTTGCGGCTCACGGTCCTGTGTTTCTGGCGGCAAGGTTGGGGACAACGTTGGCGGCAAGGTTATAGGCTGGGGGTTTTGCTTTTCACGTTGTAGTTGTTTCTGCCGAGCCGCTTCTTTGCGTTTTTGGTTGCGTTGGCGGGTACGCTCTATTCTGACCCGTTCAGCTTTGAGGGCGCGCTGCTTTTTCTTTTCGAGGGCTTGTTCTTGCGCTTTAATTGCTGCTTGTTTTTTTCGCGCTACTTTTTCTTTGGCCAACTTTTCTTTGGCAAGTTTTTCTTCGTTAGCTTTGCGAATAAGCTCTTGCTGCTTTTCTTTGATGAGGCGTTGTTTTTCTTGCTGCTGTTCATATTTTTTCTGGGCTTCTTCGCGCTGTATTTTTTCTTCTTCAATCAAGCGGCGCTGCTCTTCTTCTAGGGCTTTTAATTTGTCTAATGTGCGGTTGATTGCGGCAACAGAGAGTTGCGATTTAAGAGCAGAAAAGTTAGAGCTGGCAATCAACGCTGTTGGTCCACCAGCGTATGCAATTTCAAAAGCTGGAACGCCTACGGGCTCATTAAGCTCAAGCAGGGCTGAAATATCGATGAGGTTTCGCCCGATCTCGTATGTTGCTTTTAACCTTCCTTTGGCACCATCACCCTTGATTTTAATTGGTGCGGTGATGAGAATGCCGTTTTGGACGGAGAACTTGCCCGCGATGCTGCCAAGGAGCATGTCGCCAGATCGCAGTTCTTTTTTGATAAGGTTTTCTATATCTTCGGCTGTTTCTGCTGTGGCTAATTTTTTAGAAAATACCAATGGGGATACTTTCTTTAATAGGGCAGACTTTATCGCAAGTTTGCCTGGTCCTTCAAAGCTAGAGAAAATGCCGCCAAAGGTGCGCCCGCTGCCTTTCAAATTTCCTGAAATTGTTAGTTGGCCTGAGATGACATCATCGCCGATTCTATTTGAAATGATGTCGCCAAGTGTAAATACACCTTCAAAGGAACCCGAAGCGTGGGTGATTTGTCCGCCAATATCGCCCGTGAGTTTTGCTTTGATTTTCTTTTCTGGCGTTTCATCTGCGGTGATGTCAACTTGAACTTTTTGACCAGTGTTAGAGAACAACACAATACCATTTTTAATGGCGTAGGCTGGCCATAGACCCATTTGGTCAGTTTTTATTTCGATTGTGCTATCGACTGCGGTTAATATTTGGTTGGACAAACGAGTGCTAAAGCTGTGAGACTTGCCATCTTTTGGCATCATTAAGACATCAATTAAAACAGGTAGCGATAGGCGACCTGTCGCTAGTTTGAGTTTTAAAACGGGTTTGTTTGCCGATATATCGACGCTTAGATCGCCTTTGAAACTCGTGCCAGCTGCGGTGCCACGAATGCTTGTTAAATTGATCCTATCAATGGTGGCTTTAACAATGCCTTCGCCTGTAAATACATTTGCGTGAGATTGGTTCGTGAGTGTTTGGTTGCTTGGGTGGGGTAAACCTAACACGGTTGAAATTTTGCTGGTGTTTTCTGAAAGAACTGCCAGGCGACCATCTGCTTGCAGTTTATTGTCATGTAGTTTTACGGTGCCAGAAAACTGAGACTGAACGCCAAAGGCTTCAAAATCAGCTGTGCTGGCCAGTCCCTTTGTGGCTGAGCCTGTGGCTGTGATTGCAAAGCGCCCCGTTGAATCTACATTGGCTTTTATATCTTGGCCAAACAGAGCAAACAATGAGTTAGCATTGTCACTTGCGATTAAACCAGATAAATGCAGCTTAGCATCACGCCAGCGAGAAACCGTGCCAGTGAACTTGCCGCTTGTTGAAAGATCAGATTGGCCAATTTTTCCAGAGAGCTGAAAATCTGCTTGAGTGGATCGATCATTGGTTGTTGCGTTGCCTGTGACTTTCACATCGATAGGGGACAGGGCTTGCATTGTGAGTTCGCTAGGCTTTTCGATGCCTAATAGTTGCAAAAGTTTTTCGGGGTGCTGGGCTTTCAGTACACCAGTGAGTGAACCCGTTATATTGTCATCAGGAAACTTAATGCCACCTGAAAAATTGGCATCTACATTGCCAATGACTTTTAGCCTAACTTCACGAAAGAAAACGCCTTCTTCATTGGCGTCAAAATCAAGTTTTACATCGCGTGCATTGACTTTGTTTAGAACCAATTCGCTAATGTTTGCCACAAGACTAATATCGCGCTCACCGACCAACCAGCTAAAGAGAGAGATGAGTGTTTCAGATAAGTTTTTTCGTTCAGTTGAATTGAATAAACCTTGCGGCGCGTATTGGTCGAAGTTGAGTGTTGGGGTTTTTATTTCCAAACTTGCAGTAGCATCTTCGCCCCGTTTCAATCTGAAACCGATTTCACCAGCCACATCGTCCAAGAGGTATTTACCATCTTTAATTCTAAAATTTTCTCGAGAAATATCAACTTTTGAAATGAGTTTAAAACGCCCTTGCTGGCCAACCCAACGTTCTTGAATTTCGGATTTTTGGTGTTTGAACAACCACTGAGAGAACACTTTTAGGCTTATGCCGTTGAGCGCTAAATCGCCGATCAATTGGGGGGAGCTGGAGCCACCAATTAAGCTGCCTGAAAAGCTGGTTTTTGTTTGCCCTGGCAAGGTGAGGGATACGTTACGCAAGTTAAGCGTTTTATCAAAAATGCTTAGGTCTAGCTTTGCCCCGTCAAATTTTTCGCCTGCAACAACTAAAGTTAAAATATCGAGTTTGGATTTTAGTTGAATGTTAGCAGGCAGTTGATTGAGGTAATTTGAAATTGAAGTAAGGACATCTAAAGAGCGAAGTGTTTTGCGCCCTTTGTTGCCAAGCAAAGTATCAACGTCAAGATGAGCGGCTTTTAAATTAGAAGTGATCCGTAAAATTGAACCGAGTTCGACAACAGCATCGCCTTTGATAAAGGTTTGAATGTCGATGGCATTTTCGGGCGCAATTTGAATTTTAGTAAACTTAATTTTGTTGAAATTGGCTGCGATGTTGGCGCGAAAAACCATGGGTCTAAAATCGCTTTTGGCCGTTTGCGCTGTGGTCACGCGGCCCGCTGGCTTAATATTTAGCGTGCCCTTAATGTCTTGTTTTGGGTCTGCTGGCATTTCGCCATCAAATGAATATGCCAAACCTCGGGTGTCGATAGGAGCAAGGCGGACACCAAAGTTAAACGGTTGGTCTTTGTGCCATTTCCCCGTGTTTATATCGAGGGTTACACCTTCATCGTTGAAAACGGCTTCACCGCGTAATTTCCATGGGCCTATGAGCGAGCGGGCTGAAACAATAGCATTAAATCCGTCTAATTGGGCCTCTCCGCCACGGCTCCCATCAGCCAAAACGATGGTGCCGTTGGTGATGGAAATGCTATCGATGGCGATGTCTTCAGCACCAAATATGTCGGCGATTGCTTTGTTTGGTGAGAGGATCCATGTGCCTTTACCTGTTGCCATTCGCTCCAAACCAATGGTCGGGCGGTTAATCTCGATACCTTCAACAACGAGTTTACCCGAAAGCAAGGGCGCAAGAGCAAGGTTTACAAGCACTTCATCGGCTTTGAATAAATGTTTGAGATTTGCTCCTGGTGGGTTTGCTATGCTGACATCATTGATAATCATTCGCGGCCAAGGAAATAGGCGAACTGAAATGTTGCCTGTAACCTTTGTTTGTCTGCCTGTTAATTGACGACCATACTTTTCGAAATCGCCACGATAATTGCCCCAGTCGATAAACAGTGGAGCGATCAATGCTGTTCCTGCCAACAAAATGACAAGTAAGCCGAACAGCAACAATGGTGATTTAAAAATGTTCATAGAACTCTTTTTTATGTTTATAGTTTTATGATCTTACAGCTTTATGATCTTTCCGGGATTCATAATGTTTTGCGGATCGAGAGCTTTTTTGATGGTTCGCATAACGGCAACGCCTGCGCCATGTTCTGCCTCAAGATATTTCATTTTGCCAACACCCACGCCATGCTCGCCTGTGCACGTGCCTTCCATGGCAATGGCGCGCAAAGCCAAGCGCTCGCAAGCATCGTTGATTTTTTTAACTTCTTCTTTGTCACTGCGATCGCAAAACAAAATCGAGTGGAAATTACCGTCTCCCACATGGCCAATGATCGGGCCGAAAATATTGTGTTGCTCAAAGTCTGCTTGTGTTTCAGCCACACATTCTGCAAGGCGCGAAATAGGGACGCAAACATCTGTTGATAAGCGTTCTTTTTCAGGGAACATGGCTTTGGTGGCCCAAAAGGCATCGTGGCGGGCTTTCCATAGTCTGTTGCGATCTTCTTCTTTTTCAGCCCAATCAAATTTTCCACCGCCGCATTCTTCGGCAATTTCTGCAAAGGTTTGTGCTTGCTCTTTGGTGGAAAGGGGGGTGCCGTGGAACTCTAGGAAAAGCGTAGGCTTTTCAACAAGGTTCATTTTCGAATAAATGTTGATGGCTTTAATATTGTGTTGATCGACCAATTCAATCCGCGCGATTGGCAATCCGATTTGGATGGCCATGATGGTGGCATTACAACACGCTTCAATAGAATCAAAAGTGCAAATGCCAGCCAGAATGGATTCAGGAATACCGTAAAGTTTTAAGCCCACTTCAGCGATAACGCCAAGGGTGCCTTCAGAACCCACCAGCAAGCGGGTGAGGTCATATCCTGCTGATGATTTTTTGGCGCGTGATGCCGTTCGCACAACTTCACCATTGGGCATGACAGCTGTTAAAGAAACCACGTTATCGCGCATAGTGCCATAGCGTACGGCATTGGTTCCAGAGGCGCGCGTTGCGGCCATGCCACCAAGGCTTGCATCTGCGCCCGGATCAATAGGAAAGAACAGGCCCGTGTCGCGCAAATGAGTGTTAAGGGCGTTTCTGGTAACGCCAGCTTCAACGCGGCAATCTAAATCTTGCGCATTCACATTGATGATGCTTTGCATTTGTGAGACATCAAGACAGATACCACCTTGCGTAGCTGCAAAGTGGCCTTCAAGAGAGGTGCCCGTACCAAATGGAATAAGCGGTGAATCATATTTTGAACAGATACGAACGACCGATTGAATTTCTTCAATGTTTTTAACAAAAGCAACAGCATCAGGTGCTGCGCCTATATTCCACGTCAGGTCATTACCATGTTGTTCGCGCACTGCACCTGATGTGCTTAGGCGATCGCCTAACAACGCTGAAACTTCGGCAACAGCTTGTGAAATACTGTTTCGACGTTGTTTTGTTACCGCTGACATTTGCATTCCTCTTGAGATTCTGATTTGTTAGCAATAATGCCGATTACTCACTGAATTAACAAGGACTTTTCGATGACTTTAGTACCATCAATTCATGACGCGCCGTTTAAAGGATCAATAGGCAAAGTTAAAGAGGAATGGATTGACTATAATGGGCATTTTAACATGGCTTATTATGCTGTTTTGTTTGATGGTTGTTGTGACGAAGCGTTCTCTCTCGTTGGCCTTGGGGAGGATTACTTAAAAACCAGCGGGTTTTCATATTTCACCATGGAAGCACAAGTGAATTACTTGCGTGAACTCAAAGCAGGTGATGAGGTGGATATGACCTTGCAGCTTTATGATTATGATTCAAAGCGTATTCATTTTTTCCTCCATATGTATGATCGCAAAGACGGGGCATTGTCTGCCACGATGGAAACGCTGTGTATGCATATTGATATGAGTAAGAAAAAGTCTTGCCCGTGGCCTGAACATATTCGCACTAAGCTCGCGCAAATGTATGAGGCGCATAAGGATTTGCCAACGCCAAAACAATTGGGTCACACCATTGGAATTGTTCGCAAGGTGGCGTAAAGGGATTGTCATGCTAACGGGGTTAAAGGAAACGTTGATAGAGTTTTACGAGGCGCGAACGCAGCCCTCGTTGGCTTTGATGTGGCAAACCAAACAGCCTATCATTTGGCTGTTGGCATTGACCATCGGTTTGCTTGGTGCGTTGGCGATTATGGCGTTTCGGTATGTGATTGATACGACACAATGGTTGTGGATTGGCACGGCAGCTGAAAACATCGCCATTACCATGGTTAGTTCAAAACCATGGTGGCAGGTGATGGCAGGGCCAGTGATTGCTGGGGGCGTGGTTGGTGTGCTGTTGACGTTTTTTACACCAGGGCGGCGGGCCGAAGGTATGGCCGATGTGATTGCCGCGCGCGCGGTTAAGGGTGCGTACATGCCATGGAAGAATGGCGTGATGAGCGCGATTATTTCGGCCATTTCAATTGGGGCGGGGGGAAGTGCTGGGCGCGAAGGGCCAGCGGTTCACATGGCTGCAACCATATCATCGGTTTTAGGCAGCAGGTTTTCGCTGTCATTTGCATCGCGGCGCGTCTTGCTGGGCTGCGGGGCAGCAGCAGCGGTTTCAGCCTCGTTTAACGCACCGATTGCTGGGGTGTTGTTTGCCCATGAGGTTATTTTGGGCCATTACGCGGCTTCGGCCATTACCCCGATTGTGATTTCGAGTGTATCTGCCACATTGTTGACGCGGCATTATTTCGGAGATTTGCTGACCTTTGCTTTGCCTGCGTTTCATATCAATTCAACATGGGAGTTCCCTGCGTTTTTATTGCTCGGCCTTGTGTGTGGCTTGGTGGCGGTGGCGTTTCAAGTTTCGATGGCAACGGCGGACCGCACCGCTAAATCAATTCACATGCCTTTGTGGGCACGGCCCTTGGTGGGTGGGGTGTTAATTGGCGCGTTGGCGATTTTTGTGCCAGAAATTATTGGCGTTGGTTATGAAGCAACCAATTTGGCGCTGCGGGCAAAGTATGAAACCGTTGGTACTTATTTGCTGTTGCTGTTTGCAAAAACCTTGGCGATCATCATCACCCTGGCCAGCCGATTTGGCGGCGGGGTGTTTTCGCCATCGCTTTATTTAGGCGCGATGACGGGCGGGGCTTTTGGCCTTATGGCATCGAGCATATTTCCTGATCTTTCATCTCAACAAGGGGTTTATGCGTTGGTGGGAATGGGCGCTGTGGCGGGGGCGATTTTGGGCGCGCCGATGTCTACGGTGCTGATTGTGTTTGAATTAACCGGCGGTTATGAAATGACCATCGCGCTTTTGTTGGCGGTAACGGTGGCAACAACAACAACCAAGGTGCTGGCACATCAAAGCTTGTTTGCATGGCAATTATCAATGCGTGGGATTTTTTTAGAAGATGGACCTCAGCGCCAGATTGTAAAATCGTGGTTGGTGAAAGATTTTTTAATTCCGCTTGAGAAGGGCGAGGCGTGTGATTTTTCTGATGATCCAGACCGTCCAACTTTAAAACCACAAGACACACTAGAAAAAGCCCTGCAAACCTTTGCCAAAGGCAACTACACCCGCATCGCCGTTTTTAAAGACCCTCAAGATACCAGCACCCATATCGGCTGGGCCGATTATACCGCAGCGCTGAATGAATATAATAAAGCGCTGGTTGAGGCCAATGAGGAAGAGCATCGCTGAGGGGGGTTGGTATCCCGTTCTCTCATCGTCATTCCCGCGAAAGCGGGAATCCAGAAGCTATCAGCCTGTAGAAAAATTGGCCCTAGATTCCCGCTTTCGCGGGAATGACGGAAGTGGTGGAAGATATTGCCCTCGCAACATCCACCAACCCTCCGTCGTCATCTTCGGACTTGATCCGAAGATCCAGAAATACGGCAACCATTCTGGATCCCCGTGTCAAGCACGAGGATGACGACGGAGGGTTAAGAAAATGAGGCTTTGTCTACGCTCAGCGGATTTTGAATTGGTTGCGGATGGCAAGGAGTAATAGGAAAATGAAGACGGCGGAGATGAAGGTTTGGGCGATGAAGGCAAAGGCGGGCAGGTCGGCGCTGTACATTTGTTCTGAAATAGACTTCATGTGATCGTTACGGGTTAGACCTGAAATGACTAAACCGTGGCGCAGGGATAAATAAATTGGGTCCCATAGGCTAGAAACTGTTTTTGTTGTCAGGCCATAATAAACAGCAAAAGCAATAAACACACCCAACCACCCAATCGCTGGCCGTAAAAAGCTGCGGCCAAAGTCGGAGGCTTTTTCGTAAACGAGGCCAAACCAAAATCGCCCCATGCCTTTGCCAAATGGTTTGTCGTGCCAGAAACGGCGGCAGCGTTGTTCATCGGCAAAAAACTGCATTTCATTTTGATAATCTTTAGCTTCTGCTGCCATTTTTGCCAAAGCGCGATATTTGCGGGTGTCGGTTGGGTCGTTGGCGATGGGCCAAGTGAACTTACTGGATTTGCACATTTTGCGCGGGTCTTTGTGCTCACCGTTCCAGTTGCACGGGCGTTTTAGTAACGGTTCGGCTATTTTGATTTCATCCAAAACAGGTGGGGCGTGGAAAGCAGCTTCAGTGAAATCTGGCACCAAGGTGAAATCTGTTTGCAACAGGTTAAAAGATTTATCACTGGTGATAGAAGCGAAATTTGCGATGTCTTTAAAAATGGCTTGTTTGAAGGAGATTTGTTTTTTAAAATGGGCACTGTTAAAGCTTGCGGTTTTTTCGAATAGGCAATTTTTGTTCCCTTTATTTTTATTGAAATAGGTGTGGCCTTTGAAAATTGCAGAAATAAAATTTGCATCATCGCTGAACGTCGCAGAACCAAAATTTGCATCACCGCTGAACGTCGCAGAATCAAAACCCGCATAACCGCTGAACGTCGCAGAACCAAAATACGCATAACCGCTGAACGCAGCAGAACTAAAATACGTATTACCGCTGAACGCAGCAGAACTAAAAGACGCATTACCGCCGAATGTCGCAGAAATAAAATCCACAGAATTGCTGAACTTCGCAACCATAAAATACGCATAATCGCCGAATGCCGCAGAAATAAAATTCACAGAACTGCTGAACTTTGCATAATAAAAATACGCAACACCGCTGAACGTCGCAGAACCAAAATACGCATCACCGCTGAACGCAGCAGAACCAAAATACGCAGAACCGTTGAATTTCGCAGACTTAAAATCCGCATAACTACTGAACGTCGTAAAACCAAAATTCGCATAACCGCTGAACGTCGTATCAATAAAATCCGCATCACCGTTGAATATTGTATTAGAAAAATCAACTTCATTGGGAAATATGAAGTTTTTGAAATCAATGTTATAAACATGGAGATTTATAAAATTAACATTGGCTTTTAGTATCCAGTCTTTTGTGGTTTGGTTTTGTCCTTCAAGGCGACCTGAAAAGTCCTTTTTTGCATCCCAATTGGCCGCTTCTTCTAATGCTTTACGTTCATCAAGGCGTGCTTGTGCCCACTCGTTCCAAGCGTCTTTGCCTTGTAGCCAGAGTTTTATTGATTCATCACGATTCATGGGAGTAGGGGACTATAATGCTTATGCGTTGTCAATTGGGATTTGTGGGGGTTGGGGATTGTTTTTGTGTGTGGGGGGAGTGGCGGTGTTTATTTTATACCGTCATACCAACGAAAGTTGGTATCCAATAGGTAGGTGCGGTTGAGGTTGAGAGGTGGTTATTGGATTCCAGCTTTCGCTGGAATGACGGGGAGGGCTGGAATGATGAGTGGGGGCAGGAATGATGGGGAATAGATGTTGGAGTGATGGGGCGAGTGTGAGTGTGTGATGGGCGCAGTGGTATGGATTGTGGTTTTCACCGCAATGACGGTGGAGGGTGTTTTCTGTTTTTAAACCGTCATACCAACGAAAGTTGGTATCCAATATGTAGGTGCGGTTGATGTTGATAGGTGGTTATTGGATTCCAGCTTTCGCTGGAATGACGGGAGGGGGAGATGATGAGCGCGTGTGTAGTGAGTGGGCGTGGCGCAATGGATTGCGGCCTACTTTTGGTTTTCCCAGCGCTTTTGGCGTTTGGCCATTTTGTGTTTTAGAAAGTGGTAGCCAATGAGAGCGATGGCGGCGGCGAATAAGGCCCAAGCCAGAAGGCGTAAGCGGTCAGCCAAAAGGGTGAAACCGTTGGCATTTTGTTGGATAAATTTTGGGTTTTTGGGATCGTAGGAAACGGGGATTTTATCGCCAATTTTGACAGTTTTTAACTTGTCTTTGCTTATCACCATATTGTTGTGAATGATGGTGCCGTTGCTCAGGGTTATTTCTAACGTCATATAATGTTTAATAATGGTGCCGCCGAGTTTTTGCGTACGGCGGGTTTCGCTTGAAAATGTTTTAACCACTGTCGCATCAGCTTTGACGGCGTTGGCGTTAAATTCGTGCTGGGTGGAAACCGAAAACCGTGCAAGGCCAGAGGCAAGAACCGATAAAAATAGCAAAAATATCACAGGAATAAAGCCGCGATGGGCGATGATTTTTTTGGTCAGAGTTTGAGTTTGGGGTGATGGTTTTTGGTTTGTCATTTTAAAACTATTATTGAGGCGGGGATGAATAGAAAATGTACTTAAAAACCGAAGAGGCCGCAATGCCGCCCGCCAGCACTGTTAAAATAAGGGCAATGGTGAGCATGGTGTCGGAACCATTGTCTTTTTCAAGTGAAGTGGCAATGTGATTTTTGGGGTTGCCTGTTTCATAGCGCACGGTAAGCGAGCCGCCGATGCCGAAGTCTTTAAAATCATCGCGGTTTATTTGTTTTGTGTGCTTATAGCTGCCTGCTGGCTTGCCATTTTTTATGACTGGAAATTGATAGGTGATGAAATATGAGGTTGTGGGTATTTTTTTTGCCAATTTTCCGCCAGCGCCTGAGTCTGAAGTGCGGGTTTGCTTATCGATGATTTTTGCGGTGGCAATAATGCCGTTGCTATTGATGGCTGATTGTTGGTCATTAAATACAAGGGCAATCAGCCAAAAAGGAAGAGCAATGACCAACATAATCACAACAGTTTGTAAGGTGGCGCGTGAGAACATTTGGCGTTTTGGCGGTTGATGTTTGGTTGTGTTGGTCGTCACTATTTGTGCCTTACCATCGTGAACTGAAAAGTTAGTGATGGTAACGCTAAATTGACATTAGGGCAAGATTTGATGTTTGAGCGCTAAATTTCGTCTTTCCAAATGGGGTTGGACCAAGCTTTTTTGCCAGCCTCATCAACAATCACCAGGCGGAACCATTTTGACGGCGGGCCTTTGAGCCAGCTATTATCAAGCTTTGATAGGTCTAGCGTGGCGCTGGTGATGGCGCGGCCAATGCGTGATTGGGTGGCCGATGTGCCGCCGACCAATGAAATTGAATTAACGGGCGAGCAGGTGATTTTTAGCTGGCTGCCTGTTAGCTGCATGTCGAAAATTTGTGGGCCTTGGCTGGAATAAAACTCGCCAGCTTTTAGGGCGGTGAGTAAATCATCGGGGTTTAGGCTTGGGGCTTTAACATGGACCCAACCGCCGAATGCATCAATACCACCGTGCCTAAAGTGGGCGTCATCGGTGGCGTTTAGGGACAAATGTTTGCCTTGGTTGAGCAATTGATCGAGCAGGTATGTGCCTTCGCCGCGGTCGTTCTCGCGGTCGCATCCTGTGTTGTAAATCTCAACCGAATGGGCGCACTCAATTGATAAACCATCTTGTAAGGTTAGTTGTGACCATGCGGGGTGGGCGATGGAAATGAAGGCGCCAAGGTCTGCGGCGCGTTGGGCAATTTGTGGGCCTGTTTCATTTTCACCGCAAGGGGCGAAATCAAGCGGTAAGCCAGCGGCGACAATGTGCCAATATTCGCCTGCGCTGGTTTTGGGTGCGTGTAGTTCGGCCCCGATAAGGGTGGTGAAATTTTTAGAACGCAGCGCGCGCGTGTTGGCAATGGGCCAATCAAAATGGGAAATGAAATGCTCGGACAATTGCACAAAATCATAGCCAGCGTCTTTATAGGCCGCGATGACTTTTTCAGGCGGCAAAGCACCGTCTGACAAAGTGGAATGGGTGTGGATGTTGCCGCGCCAAAACTGGCCCGCGCTTGAAAACGGTGCAAGGGAAATTGGTGCTGGCGAGGTTTGGCTATGGTCTGTCATTGGTCAAATCGCAAGTTGGTTTTTATCTTGCGATCATATGACGGAAAAACAGATTTTCTTATGCTTAAAAGCGACCAAATTCAGTTTGAAAAAGTCGCCTTAGGCAAGAAATTTAATAAGCCACGGCCTCTAAATGAAAGCCGCCCATGGCCATGAGCAAAGCTGAAGGGGTTTGGCGCAATTTCTCGGCCAAATCTTCTGCTTTAGACATGGGGACATAATGGGCT